>VBLN01000102.1:0-19350 GCA_005878685.1 Deltaproteobacteria bacterium
GATCACTTTCAAGCGGTAAAAAAGATCTTCGCGGAAGGTCCCCCTCTTAATCTCTGCTTCCAGGTTCTTATTCGTCGCCGATAGAATTCTGACATCTACTGGAATGGCTTTCCTCCCCCCCACGTGCTCGATCACTCTCTCCTGGAGCACACGCAGCAGCTTGGCTTGGGCTGTTAGACTCAGGTCCCCGACCTCGTCGAGAAAGAGCGTGCCGCCATCCGCCGCCTCGAACTTTCCGGTCCGCCGCTCCACACCCGTCGCCACTCCTCTCTCAATTCCAAATAACTCGCTCTCCAGTAAGCTCTCCGGAAGAGCCGCGCAATTCAGAGCTACAAAAGGCTTCCGCGCCCGCAGACTCCTGTAGTGCACCGCTTTGGCCGCGAGTTCCTTGCCGGTGCCGCTTTCTCCGGTAATCAAGACATTCACGGAACTGTTATTGATTTGGTCGGTCAACCTCAGGATAGTTTGAATTTTTTCGCTGGTCCCGATAATGCTTTGCGTAGAAAATCTCCCCTCTACCTCCTTCCACAACTGCGCGTTCTCCTCTTCGAGTTGATCGCGGTGCCGCCTCAGCTCCTCCACATGCTGCGCCGTTTCGATCGCAATGGCTGCTTGCGCAGCCAGAGCCTTTAGAATCTCTTCATCCTCTCCGCTAAAGGTTCCGCTCTTTTTATTCAACACTTCAAACGTCCCGATGATCTCGCCTTCGTGGTTTCGAAGGGGGACGGCGAGAAGGCTCCTCGTGCGATAACCGGTGCGGAGATCGATATCCTTATAAAAGCGCGGATCTTGATGAGCATCCTCTGCATTGATCGTCTGGCCGGTAAGAGCCACAGCTCCCGCGATACCCAAGTGAGCATCAAACCGCAAGATCTCCTCGCTGCCAAGCGCGACTTTCGACCAAAGCTCGCCCTTTTTCCGATCGAGGAGAAAAAGGCTAGCCCGATCCGCCTCCATGAGTTTAGTGGCTTCCTTAGCAATCAAGTCCAAAAGGGCCGCCAGATCCCTTTCCGAACTCATTTTCTGGCAGATTTTGAGAATGGGGAAGAGTTTCTCTCCGAGATGGTTCTGCTCTGTGCCAAATGGTTGAACGGTTGAATCCATCGCCCTCGCGTCAAAGGAAAGCAGGCAATACGGGCTAGCTTAGCTGCCCATCGAAACTGTTGGTTTGTTTAGCATGCTCTACGAGCAGCTGTCAACCAAGTTAACAACCTTGCAACATCGTTTACAGTCCCCACTATTTTCGACCCCCGCCCATAGTGCCTGAGCGGTGCTCATGAAAGTTCTGCCTTTACCAGCTATCTAGCTAAATTATCTAGCAAAATCGACATCAGCCCGGTTCCCAATTTGGCTTCAACGGAGGTCTTACGGATTGGCACATGGCTTGCTCATCTAATTTGGCAAGGACTGAACGAAAGGAGAAAATGACCATGACAGGGCAAATTTTGGTAGCATTAGAAAGTCAAGACCGACTCGACCAGATGATCCCCTATATCGAGGAAATTGCCCAGCCAGGGATGGAGGTCGTTTTCCTTGTTCGTTTCGCGCCGATGGCGGTTTCGAGAGGGTCGCAGGATAACTGCTCCACATTGAAGCCTCTTGAGGAAATTCGGTTCGTGGGAGAGCTGGAAGAACCCAGATTTACAGATGGAAAGATGAAGGCAACACGTTCATTGGAGGACCACACGCTATCAGCCGAGCACAAGGTCTTTCTCGCCCTCGAGGCTCTGCTCAAGAGAGGGATAGAAATAGCTGTGGATGTTTATACGGGTTCTCTGAGCAGAGTAGTGAAGAGTTACACGCGCAAAGGCAATGTCCGTTTGATCATGAAGCGCGCCGGAAAAGCTATGACAACGGTGCAGTTTCTCGGCAGGATATTTTCCTTTCTTGGGTTGTTCAAGCAGCCAACGCTTTCTCCTGTACTCCTGCTCCATCCTGATCACGCAGTTTAGGGGTGAAGACAGGAAACATCAACCTCACAGCTCAAGGCCTTTTCTTCGATAGAAACTCCGCTTCGCTGTATTCATCCTCGGCTAAACTTTTAAGCCCGGTCTTTTCATAGACCTCCCCCAAAAGAAAGTGAAGCGTGGGCTCATCAGGATCGCTGTTGACGGCGTCCGAAAGGATCTCCCTTGCCTCGTAGTACAGTTCACGCGACAGGAGCAAGACCGGCGACACTCTGCAGGGACGCCAGCTTTTCCTGCACGGCTTTCGCGTCGTCCAGAGAAAGAATCTGAAACCCCGCCTTCTCTGCCGGGAAGCCTTTCTTTTCTATCACCCAGGCATATTCCACTCCCGGCTTTAGGCGCGGCGCCGCCGCGGGATACTTGATCTGCGTAAGAGCGATGTTCTCCGCTGTCCACAGGAGACCCTCTGGGCCGTAGACCCGCACCGTGCCCGGCTGCCTCTCCATGCCCATCCACTGGAGCGTGGGCGAATCTGTCATAAGCTTGGTATTGCGCGGAGAGATTAATACCGCCGGATGCTTGCCGCCCCTGACCGCCAAGGCGACATAGGTTGGTGGCTTCTTCTTTCCCATGAGCATGCTGGCGATCTCCTTCACTCCGCTACCCCCCTGCGCGCTTTTTGTCTCCGCGGCCTTGACCTCGAACGGAGAATTCCTTTCGTCAACCGTCACAGTCTTCGTCCCCTCAGTGAAGAGGACTACTGCGGTGGCATCTTTGGACGCCTGGATCTGAGTCCCGGCGTAAACGGACTGCAGTAGCCCCGGCTTCTCCCACGCCTTCTTCCCGGGAAAGCGAATCTGCACGTCGCCGCGATTGAGTTTTAGCTCGGTGATCACGGCCACGGCTTCTTGCGCTTGCGCGCGGACGCCGGTCAGACTCCCGGCCCCCAAAAGCGCCACGAGCAGCACTGCATAAGAGAGTTTCATCTTCATTTTGACCTCCAATTAAACCGCGCTCTCCGCCCCCAGCACCTCAAAAACCTCAACCGGTTTTTCCCTTCCCTTGACCTTAACCTCTCCCCGTCTCTGCACCCTAAACCTTCCATCCAATTGCTCGAGCGTCTCCCGAGTAATCAGGATTGAGGTGGAGAATTCCTTGTTTAACCCCTCGACCCTGGAGCCGGTATTGACCGGGTCGCCGGTAACCCCGAATTTCTTCCGCTCTCCCGATCCCAAAATACNNATTCCCACGCCGATCTGAAGGCGCGGAATGCCTCGTTTTTGCCAGCCCCTATTCAGGACGTCAAGCTGCGCCTGAGCCTCAAGCGCCGTCTCGACTGCGTCCGCCGCGTGGCTCGGATTTTCTTTGGGAGCCCCGAATACGGCCAAAACAGCGTCTCCTATGAAATCCACGATGCATCCCTGGTGCCGCGCGATCACCTTGCCCATCATCGAAAAAAGGTCGTTCAAAATCCCAACCACTTTTTCCGGCGGCAGTCCTTCAGAGAGGGTCGTGTAATTTCGAACGTCCGTGAAGAATACGGAGACTTCCTTCTTTTGTCCATCAAGATTCTCCTCTTGGTCCACGATTTGATTGGCGACCTCATGATCCACGTATTGCCCGAGAGAACGGCGGATGTGACGGCTTTCCAAAAAGTCCCCGATCGTCCCGCCCCAACGAATGGCCACCAGCGGGGTCACGAAGTCGACCCATAGGCCCAGTCGGGTAAAGGCCAAGTAGCTCAGGGGAATTAGCAGAAGGGGTATCGCTACCAGAGCAAAAATGGTGGCGGTGAACGGGCGGAAGAGAGTGAGAAACAGACTCATGAGCACGGCAAAGATAAGCGAGAGGGACAAGGCGACCCATCGGTGCGCTGTAAGAATCTGCGAGCGTGATAGAATCGTGTGGATGATATTGGCATGGATCTCCATCCCACTCATCAGCCCCCGGGGAGTAGAGAAAAAGTCTCGACTGTCCCCAAAAGTCGCGCCGATCAAAACGATCTTGCCGCGAAAGGGATTGTCTGCGGCCAAAGAACCCTTCACTTTGGATAGCTGAAACACGGGATCGCTCGGTATCGAGGTGAAGCTCCCCTGAGTGCCGGCAAAATTGATCTTCCAGCGATCGTCAGGCTGAAAGGAGATGCGCGTCGATTGAGAGAGCAGCTTGCCCTCGAACTTATCCCATTCGGGAAGGAGCAGCGTGATCCCCTCTCCCCGGTTCAGCGCCTCTTCCAAGCGCGCAGCGTCGTATCCCGCATGTCGTGCGAGGACCGCAAGCGCAAGCGAGGGCAGGATCTTCCCTTCGCTTCCTCGAACCACCAGGGGGAGATGACGAACCAACCCGTCCGGATCGATCGCTGCGTTGGCAAAGCCAGCCAGCGCGGAAAGCTTCGGACTGAAAAATGGCGCGCGCGAATAGAGAATCTCTCCCTCCTGCTCTTTTTCCGGACGGATGAGGTAAACGGGGACCACTTTACTCACGCTATTCTCCGACGTGTTCTGAATCGCCTTCAGAAGAAGCTCATCCTCGCGTGGACTAGTCTTTACTTTGAACTCGACGTCGATCCCAATCACCTTCGCGCCGCTCTTGTCCAGCACGTCGATAAGGGCGGCTAGGTAAGAGCGAGGCAGTGGCTGCCTCTCTCCGAGATTGCGGAAGGCCTGATCGTCAATCTGGACTAGAACAATCTCTGGGGACTTGACCCTGCCACGCATCCAGAGGAGAAAGTCGAGCGCTTTGGCCTCGAATCCTTCCAGATAGCCCATGTACGATGCCAGAGAGGTAAGAAGGCTGACGGAGAAGCCAAGGACCAGGGATTTATAAAAGCGTCGCTTTCGTCTCTTAAGATTCTCGAACATTAGCATCTTGACCTTACGGCTCGCCCGTCAGCCCGTAGGCTGCCCAAAAGAAGGGCTCAGGAAACTCCTGCATCGTCTTGAGTTGAGCCTGCCGGAGAGCTTCTGACTTCTTGTTTGTCTTCAGATTAGAGTAAAACTCCCGCATCAGCTCGTAGCTTGCCCGATCATTGACTTTCCAGAGCGTGGTTATAATGGACGGAGTTCCCGCATAGATAAACGACCGCGTCAGCCCAACCATCTCATCCCCACTGCTCAGCTTCCCTAAACCCGTCTCACACGCAGAAAGGACCACCATGGCAGCCTTCAAATTGAGGGAGAATATCTCCCCCACCCGAAGCCTCCCATCGTCCTTCCCCTCTCCGGCCAGCAACAGCGCCGAGCTCATCGGGTCCGCCTCGTTAAGCTCCGCATGCACGGCGAAGTGCAGCATCTCAAAATTGGGACTAAGGGAGACGGCCTTGGGCTTGCTCGCCTGCTCCTTCAAGTACACTTCGCTCTTCGGGTACATCCTCGCCACCTCTCTGGCCTCTCTCTCCGCAAAGCGCAGATTGTACGCCTGATCCCCTAAACTGGGATTTCCCATGACGAGCGCTCTCTCCCCACCTGTTGCTCTCTTCTTCTCCTTGGTAAACTGCATGAGACTGGCGCTGGAGAGATAGTGGATAGGGTAGTCCTGAATCAGGTACTTGCCTTGCGATGAGAGCAAAGTCTGGTAGGGAAGGTAATGCAGCACGTCATGTGGAATGATGAGAAGCTCTTTGCCCCGGATATGAGGCAGGGCCGGCTCGATCAAAACTCGATAAAGTTCTTCGGAAGCTTGCTTGAATTTCTCCTTCTCGCCTACTTGATAGATGGTCTCCCTTAAGGCGGCGACCTTGGAGATGAGTTCGCTTCTGTTTAGGGAAAGTCGGACAACATTCACCCGATCTTTCTCCACCACCCAAAGCATCGCTCTACCACGAGGAACGAAGTACTCAAGAACAGTCACCCCGGGATCGAGCAGCTCCTGCACCTGTTTCAAAATCAGCGGCTCCACGTTCATCAGTGAGGCCTGCTCTTTGTTTTCCTTTCTCACCTTGGCAAGAAAGTCTGTGTAGGCTTTCTGCGCCGCCTCTAACTCCTGCCTAAGCCGTCCTCTACTCGTCTCCTCCCTTTCCTGTTCTCCTATTTCACTTCTCTGTTCTGCCAGCTTTGTCTTTAGAGTACTGATCTTGGCCTGTAGCGCCCTCTCTTCTTCAATCAGTTCTCCTTGCCGGGCCAGCTGTACCTTGCTTCCCAGAATATCCAGAAAGGCCCGTGAGCGCGCTCTTTCGTTATAGTTGAAAGCCTCGTCGACGTTCTTGGCCGCTAGATGAGCTAAAATGATGCCACCATAGATCTGTCCCTTGTCCTCGAAGAAGGAGGTGCGAAATTCTTCCGATTCAAGCAGCGAGCGGGTGGACTCGATAGTGTCGATCGCTTTTTTATAGTACGGGACCGCCTCGGCTTCCCTCTGAGTCTGAAGAAATACGTCCCCTATACCGCTACTGGCCTGTTGGATGAGAGATGTCTGGCGGCGTCCCTCGGCCAGTTGGAGTGCCTTAGTAAAATTTTCCAGCGCGGCCGGGAAATCTTTTTGCCCGAGATAAGCCCGACCCAATCCTAGAGAAAGAGACCCCTCTTCCGGTCCCTTCAACCCGGATCCCTTGGAAGTAGCCATACCTCGTTCAAAGGCCTTGATCGCCTCTTGTGGATTGCCCGCTCTCAGATAGGCAGTGCCGAGTTGATCGAGGTTGCTAACCATTTGGAACTCTGTGCCTTGAATGGCTTGAGGGATGTTGCCCCTGTCACGTAGCTTGGGAATGTTTTTGAGCCAAGTCAGACGTGCCTCCATCTTCTGAAGTGAATGGGAAATATACTCGATCGCCTTTTGAGCCTCTCCTTGACGCAGGAAATTCTGTCCCAACTGTCTATACAATCTAGCCTCGGTAACCTCTTTGCTATAATCTTTAATCTCTTTTGCTACTTCGACCCCTCTCTGCAGCCATTCTCTCTCCTTTTGCGACTGTCCTAAACGCTGATAGGCAGAGGCCAGAAATAAAATTGCGCTCGCCTGAAGAAAGGGATCCCTTGCTCTCTGTCCCATCTCCACAGCCTTGGTGGCATGAGAGACGGACTTTTGCAGTTGACCGATAGTCCCAGCTGCGACCGAAGCTTCGCTGTAAGCGCGTGAGGCCCTATCCCAGTCCTTATTTGTCTCCCCCACCAGGCCCATCGCCTCCATAGCATTCAAGAATTCCCTGACCTGCCCGGTAGCGATGGCCTCCCGCCGATAGTCTGCTGTCGGCTCAAACTTCTGCTGCGCAGCAGCAAATCCAACAAGAGAAAATATGGTAAAAAAAACCACCAGAGAGCGCGTCATAATGCCCTGTGCAATCTATCGCAACATTGTAAGGTCTTGATTTTGAGCGTCAATTTGTCTGGTCTAAGCATGATAACTCGCCACCCGCTAACAACGTACGGGAGGTTTAAAACGTCAAGTTATGGGCGGCAAGTATACTCGAACAGGCAGGGAAAGTGAAGGAAACTGAAACCGGATAGTTCCTATCTACGGCTCGCCGGTGAGCTCATAGGCGGCCCAGAAGAAGGGCTGCGGAAATTCCTCCATCGTCTTGAGCTGGGCTCGACGGAGCGCATCAGCCTTCTTCATACTTCTCAAGTTGGCATAGAACTCTCGCATCAGCTCATAGCTGGATCGGTCGTTGACCTTCCACAGAGTGGCGATCACGGACGGAGTGCCGGCATAGATGAAGGCCCGGATCAGCCCGATGATTTCATCCCCGTTGCTGATCTTTCCCAACGCCGTCTCGCAGGCGGACAAGACCACCGCGTCGGCCTTGAGATTGAGGGAGAAAATCTCGCCGACTTTGAGCCTCCCATCTTCTTTTCCCTCTCCCGCGAGGAGAAGCGCCGATCCCATGGGATCGTCCTCCTTGAGCTCGCCGTGTACGGCGAAGTGCAGGATCTCATAGTGGGGACTCTGCGAGATTGCCTTAGGCTTGGTAGCTTCCTTCCGGAGATAAACAGCGCTCTGCGGGATAGACTCTGGCTATTTCCTTAGCTTCTCTCTCGGCAAAACGAAGATTATAAGCTTCATCTCCGAGGTTCGGATTGGCCATCACCAAGGCCCTGTCTCCCTCTCGACTCGTCCGCCTCTTCTCCCTGGTAAACTGCATCAGACTAGCGCTGGAAAGATAGTAAATCGGATAGTCCTGAATCAGGTATTTTCCCTGCGACGAAACCAATGCCTGGTAGGGAAGATAGTGCAGCACGTCGTGCGGAATGATGAGAAGTTCTTTGCCCCGAATGTGAGGCAAAGCCGGCTCGATCAGAAGACGGTATAGTTCTTGGGACAGGGCGTTAAACCTCTCTTTCTCGTCTATTTGATAAACCGTATCCCTCAGCGCCGCGACTTTGGCGACAAGATCGCCGCGGTTGATCGGTATGTTCACAAACCGTACCCGGTCCTTTTCCACCACCCATAGAAGCACGGCCCCGCGCACCACGAAGTACTCGAGCAGCGTCACCCCGGGGTCGAGCAGCTCCTGGACCTGCTTCAAAGTCAACGGCTCGACGTTGATCAGAGATATTTTCTTTCCGCACCTCGGTTAGAAAATCAGCATAGGCTTTCTGGGCCCCCTCCAGCTCCTGTCTCAGCCGAGGCCCCTCAGCCCCATCCGACCCCTGCGCTCCCATCATCGCCTGCAAGACGCTGATCCTCGCCTGCAGGGCTCGCTCGTGCTCCAAGAGCGTCCCTCCCCGCGAAAGCTGCACCTTGCTCCCCAAAATGTCCAAAAAAGCCCGCGAGCGCGCCCGTTCGCTATAGTTGAAAGCCTCCGTGGGATTCTTCGTTCTTAAATGAGCGAGGATCATGCTGCCGTATGTGGCCCGCTTGTCCTCGAAGTAGGAGCTGCGAAATTCCTCCGATTCAAGAAGCGAGCGAGTCGACTCGATATTATCGATCGCCTTCTTATAGTACGGGACCGCTTCCGCAGGCTTCTGCGTTTGGAGATACAGATCTCCTAACTGACTGCTGGCGAGGTAGATGAAACCGGCGAGCCGAAGTTGCTCAGCCATCTCCAGCGTCCTTTGGAGATTTTCCATCGCGCGCGGGAAGTCTTTCTTTCGAAGATAGAGGTCGCCCAAGCCCCAATAGATTTGGACTTCCGTTTGCGTCTTCAACCCGGTCTCCTTGATAACAGTGAGGCCCTTCTCATAGGTGCTGATTCCTTCATCTATCTTGCCGGCGCGCTGGTAGGCTATACCCAGGCGAAAGAACGTATAGACGATACTTTGCTGCGTCTGGGTCACGGCCTGGGCACGGTTGGGGAGTGGCTTGGATTGACTCTTCAGAAAAGCCAAATGCTGTTCGAAGAGCTGGAGTGCTTCGGACATGGACTGAATCGCCTCCTCCCTTTTTCCCTCACGCAAGAGATTGGTGCCCAACTCCCGCAAAAAGTTACCCATCATATATCGCCGTCTTCCTTCATCCCGGATCTGCTTCGTGGTCTCGATTCCCCTAGCGACCCATTCTCTAGTCTTGGCGTCGTTTCCGATGGTCCGATAGGTTTGTTGGAGTTGATACATGGCTCCCGCCTGAAGAGCAAAGTTTTTTGCCTTCTCTGCCATCTCCAAGGCCTTGTTTCCGAGAGCAACGGCTTTTTGAAGTTGGCCCAAGTTCAAGGCCACCCTTGCAGCCTCCCGGTAAGCATTGGATGCTTCCTCCCAGTACCGCTGGGGAGATGGGCTCGAAGCAGCGTTTTTCTCGGCCTCCGCGCCTTGCGCTTCCAAGGAACTCAAGGCCTCTCTCGCCTCGCCTCTGGCAATGGCCTCGATAATAGAAACACTATTCGGCTCGTACTTATTTTGTCCCGCAGCCCAGCGGGGGAGCAGAAAAATTGCCCCGAGAGAAATCAACAGGCGTACGGGTCTTCTCATAGTCGTGTTTCCTTGGATCCCTGCAACCGGTCCAGAAGAGAAAGTTCAGCTCGTCTAGCCTTGGAAGAAAGCGACAGTATTATAACCGCGCCGGGCCTAAAAGTCATTTCGACCTTCGGGGGCCCGTCACAGGCTCACTTGGCGTCGTGGTAGATTTTTTGAACCACGGCTTCAGTCAAATCTTGGATTGGACCATCGAAGGAGATCTGTCCCCCTTTCAGTCCCACAACGCGATCCGCATACTCCCGGGTAAGGTCCAACGTATGGAGGCTGACCAACGCCGTGATGCCGTCCTCGCGGCATACGCGCTTCAGAATATCCAAGATCACGCGCGAGAGCTTGGGATCGAGACTCGAGACGGGCTCGTCAGCCAGGATAATGGCCGGATCTTGCATCAGGGTGCGAGCGATGGCCACTCTCTGCTGCTCGCCGCCGCTCAGCTCACTGGCCCGTTTGTAGGCATGAGCCAAAAGCTCCACCCGCTTGAGATTGATCAAGGCTCGGCGTCTTTCTCCTTCGGGGAAAAATCTCAGGCAACTCCTAAGGCTGGACTGATAGCCCAATCCCCCCGCGAGCACATTCTCGATCACAGAGAGACGTTTGACGATATTGAACTGCTGGAAGATCATCCCGACCTTGCGCCGGACAAGGCGGAGTTCATGCCGACTAAGTTTCAGGACGTTCATCATAGAACCGTTGGCGTCGGGGTTGAGCACCGTCCGCGGGATGAGAATCTCGCCCGAGGTGGGCTCGACCAGGCGATTAACGCAGCGGAGCAAGGTCGATTTTCCTGCGCCGCTCGGTCCGATGACCCCGACAAACTCTCCCCGCTCGACTTTGAAACTAATACCGGTCAGCACCTGCGCGGCAGGCTCGTAGGTTTTGTGGAGATCTCTCACCTGCAGGATAGTCACGGCTTCTTGCGGCTCAAGGCCTCTTTGAGATTAATTCCGGCAATCCTGAAGGCCTCTCTCACCGAGTCGTAATCCTGATCGGTCGCCGGAACAAACCCATCGATCTTATAAAGATCCCGCAGCATCTTCTTTCCTTCTGGCTTCTGGCTGAGTTCCAGAAAGATCTCTTCGATCCTTTTGGCCATCGCAGCATCCAGATGACTGCCGATGACAAGATTATCCGCCGGGATGGGCTCAGAATAGGCGATAGCGCGGATCTTCTTTTGCTCTTCGGGGTCTTTCAAATACTGCGTCCATGCGGCGTCGTCGCTGTTGGGAGAGTTCGCGAAGGTCGCCCCAGCATCGACCTTGCGATTCAGGACCGCCAGGACCGTGGCATCATGGCCTCCAGAATAGATGACGTTTTTGAAGTCCCTGGCGGGGTCGATGCCTTTTTCCTTGAACATCTTTATCGGAATGATATGACCCGTGGTCGACACAACATCGCTAAAGGCAAAAGTTTTGTTGCGCAGATCCTTCAGGCTCTTTATGTCGCTGTCCCTTTGGGTGATGATCGCAGCGTAATAGTAGGGAGAACCTTTACGCTGGGATTTCAAAACAACTTTGACATTAGCTTCGCCTTTCGCGAGCACATAAGAAGCAGGGGTGAGAAAGGCGATATCGAGCTTCTTGCTGCGCAGCGCTTCGACCACTCCAGTGTAGTCCGTCGCGACAAAGGGCTCCACCTCGATCTTGAGTTCCCGGTGCAGGATGTCGACAATCGGCTGCGCGTTACGCGCCACCTCCTGGACATTCTCCGCTGGAACAAAGCCGACGCGGAGGGCTTGCCGTTGGCTTTCAGGCCGGCTACAGGCCACAAAGGCCATGAAGAGCCAAAGGACAAGCGCACAGCACCTGTTCATCTCCCCATAGATACTCGATGCCCTTTGACGGTGCAACTTGAGAGATCCTGAAGAGCCGAACCGGGTCGGAGACGAGGCCTCCGAGTTGCTCGACCTGTGAAGCGCGTCCTGAAGAAGCTGTTGCGCCTCTGCCTTGTGGAGGCGATCATCAGAGAACTGGACCGGCAGCTCTTCGGCGGTCTTGAGGGAATTGCGCGCAAGCTGCCAGTTTCCCATAGCGATATGGGTTTTCGCCAACTCCAAACGGTGCGAGATCACTTTTGGATTGAGAGACACCGCCTTATTCAAATATTCCACGGACTTTTCCATGCTCCCCTTGGGGACGGAGCGCCCGAGAAAAACAGACGCCGCCACGCGGCTCATCTGGCCAATCTCCGCCATCCTCCTGTGCCAGACCCCGTAGACGTGATAAGCAAAACCGTTCTCGGGATCCAAAGCGATGGATTTTTCCACCTCGGTTTGGATCTCTCGGGAAAGATCGATCTGCTTAGAGATTGGAGAGAGCATGGCGATTTTGCCCAGGGAAGCAGCCACATAGAAATGGCCCCAAGTGTTGTCAGGATCTGCCTTAAGCGCCTTACGGGCATAGTCCTCAGCGATTTGGTATTGTTTCAACCTTTTCCCCTGCCAGTCCGGGGAGGACTCCGGGATCCCGTCACCAAAATCGATATAGACGCGGGTTATCTTTGAAAGGGCCTCGGTGTTTTGAGGATCCACTTGGAGAACCTTCAGCAGCTCGTCCAAGGCCTCCTTGGTTTTGAAGCTGGCATAAAGCTCGTCCGCCTTTTGCAGCGACTGGGAAGCGGGAGAGCCATCATTCACGCAACGAGGACACCCTACTCTGCCCACCTTGGTTGGTTTGCCCTGCGAAAAGACCGGCAACCCGGTAAGGACGACAAGACCAAAGGTCCCTAATAGAATAAAGATTTGCTGCATGACTTCACCGGATCGGAGTCGCCTTTCCGTTTTCATCGATCGACACGTAAACCACCTCCGCCTCAGTCACTCTTACCCGGAGCCCGGGCTCGCTAAAGCGCTCTGCCTCCACCTCCACGCGAACGGCCAGGGAAGTTTTCCCCTCGCGGACCACCGCGGTATAGAAACTCACGACATCACCGATGTAGACAGGCGCGATAAACTCAACCTCGTGCATCGCCTTCGTGACAAAATTCTTGGGCGCATGTTGGCGGGCGGCAACGGCGCCAGCCAAGTCAATATGGCTTAGGATCACTCCCCCGAAGATCGTTCCCCGCGCGTTCGTATCTCTGGGAAGCATGGTCACTCTGAGGCTCAGCTCTCTCATGATCTTAATCCAGAGATGGTTGGCCAAGTCTTCGAGCAAGTAGGAGCGGGATTAGGCCGGATGGCAAAAGCCTACAGACAAGCGAGCCAGCGCTCGTACTTCTTATCTTTTCCTTTGATGATGTTGAAGAATGTTTGCTGGAGATCCGAGGTCACCGCGCCCGGGCAGCTCGCGCCGATCTTTCGGTTGTCCACCTCGCGAATCGGAGTCACTTCGGCGGCCGTGCCGGTAAAGAAGGCCTCGTCCGCCGTGTAAAGTTCATCCCGGGTAAAGCGCTCCTCCAGAACATCATACCCTTTGTCGCGCGCAATGATTAGCACCGATTCCCTAGTAATGCCCGGTAAGATCGAGGTGAACGGAGTCGTCTTCACCCGCCGCTGGCGCACGATAAAGATATTTTCCCCGCTCGCCTCGGCCACATATCCTTCGGCGTCCAACATGATCGCCTCATCGTACCCCGCTTTCTTGACCTCGTTTTTAGCTAAGACCGAGTTGACATAATTTCCCGATACCTTGCTCTTGGTCATCATCACGTTGACGTGATGGCGTGTATAAGAGGAGACTTTGGCGCGAATCCCATTCTTGATCCCATCGTCGCCCAAATAGGCCCCCCACGGCCAGGCGGCGACAATCACGTGAAGCGGGTTATCCGGCGCATAAAGACCCATCTCTCCATATCCAAGAAACGCCAGCGGCCGGATGTAGCATTCTTTGAGTCCGTTGACCCTGATGACGTCCAAAATGGCCTTCTTGACCTGGTCAGGCGCGTAGGGAAGCGGGATTCCCAGTATGTGACCGGAATCGAAGAATCTGCGGACATGTTCATCGAGACGAAAAACGGCAGAGCGACCGTCCTCCAGAGCGTAGCAGCGGATCCCTTCGAAATATCCGGTCCCATAGTGAAGGCAATGGGTTAAGACGTGGACCTTGGCCTCGTCCCAAGGAACCATCTCACCATCAAACCAGATCTTCTTACCCTTCGGTGACATCAACTACTCTAGATTAAAAAATAGCCGCTCTTTTGGCGACTGCTTATTTTATGTTTCTACGTGCCCATCATCAAGGGCCAAATAAAAAAGGCCACCACGCTAGACGTGATGGCCCAGAAAAAGGTCCCCCCTGGGTCTAGAGTCCTTTCTTGAGGTCTGGAGCAGGCTTGAAACCAACCGTCCGACTCGCCTTGATCATGATATCCGCGCCTGTCTGAGGATTTCTCCCTTTTCTGGCCTTGCGTGAGCGTACAGTAAAAGTGCCGAAACCGGGCACCAGAAATCGTTTCTCTTTTTTGATCGCTCGAGCGAGAGTTTCAAAAGTTGCATCCATGACTTCCCCGGCTACTTTCTTATTGACTTTTGCTCCTTTAGCCACCGCATTGATGAGATCACTCTTCGTCATGATCCTTCACCTCCTCTATAGATTTTTGCCGAGACTTTTAGAGACCCGTCCCTACTTCCAAACCGCGTCATAATTCCGAATTCAGACGAAAATGTCAATAGGAAAATTGCGCACGTGTGTTGGGATTCGCGAGATCGAAATCAATTACGCCGCGTAGTCAATCTCTCATGAACGAGTCCGTATCGGATGCCCTGATCGCTCACGATTACCTGTTCCGTGGCAAAGAAAGCCATCACCCTGTCTATCAAGAGAGCTCCGGCGAGAATCACATCGGCTCGCTTCGGCTCCAAACCGGGGATTTCCATCCGCTCGGCGACCGTCTTGGCCTTAAAGAGAGAGATCTGCCGCTGCACCTCCGCGCGATTGAGACGAGACCCATGAACTTCGCTATGGGAATAGTGCTTGAGCCGTTTTTCTATTGCAGCCAGAGTCGTGAATGTTCCTGCGATGCCGACAACGGTCGGGGAAGGCTTCTCCGAGCACCAGGAGGTGAGCGATGATTTGAGCTCTTCATCGATAGCCGTAAGAAGTCGCGCAACTTCTTCTTGCCGTACCGGATCCGAGAGGAGAAACCGCTCTGTGAGCCTTACAGAACCGAGATCCAGGCTTGCCGAACGGTATAGCTCTCCCTCCCTACCCCAGATCAATTCGGTACTTCCTCCCCCTATATCCACTACCAAAATGTCTCTGGCTTCGAGGCGAAGCCCACGCTGAACCGCCAGATAGCAATAGTGAGCTTCCTCTTGACCCGAAAGAATGCGAAGCTCCAAACCAAGCTCCCGCTTAAGACGGTCCTTGAAAGTTTCTGCGTTGCGGGCGTCCCTAAGGGCGCTGGTTCCTACGGCGGCGATTTCACTGACGCCTAGATCCTCACATCTCTCAAGATAGCCTTTCAGAACCGCGATGCTTCGCTCCTCACCCTTCGGACCAATCCGACGGCTGCGATCCACCCCCTCTCCGAGGCGAGTGATCTCAGCCAAATCTTCCAAAACCTTGAAGGCTCCGTTTTGTGGAATCTCTGTTACGAGGAGGAGAATCGTATTTGTGCCGATATCGATGGCAGCAAATCGCCTTGGGCTGGCCTTTGCTCGTTTTCTATTGCGCAAGCTGGACTTTATAGCCGCACTCCTTTTTACGGCAGTACCGCACCCGGCCGGAGCGCTTGGTTACTTTCTCGACGAGAACGGGCTCCCCGCATTGAGGACATTTCTCCGCCACAGGACGATCCCACGTGGCGAATTTGCAATCGGGGTAACGGCTGCACCCATAAAAAATCTTGCCGCGGCGGGACTTCCTCTCCTGCAGATTGCCTTCCTGACATTCGGGACAGCGGACGCCCAGATCCACCGGCTTTTCGAGCGAGCGCATGTTTTTACATTCCGGATAGCCGGTGCAGCCCAAGAAGCGGCCATATTTCCCCCAGCGGATCTGCATCGGCCGGCCGCACTGCTCACACGTCTCATCCACCTCGACTTCTTCAACGACCTGCACATCGCCGTTCGGTCCCCGGGTGAAATTCTTTGTGTTCTTACATTCGGGATAGCGCGGGCAGGCAAGAAATTGTCCATTGCGTCCCCATTTCACAACCATCATAGCGCCACACTTCTCGCAGGGAATGTCGGTCGGAACCTCCTCGCGTTTCACATCCCTCATCTCGGCCTCGGCCTTCTTAAGATCGCGCGAGAATGAGGCGTAAAAACGCTTCATCGCTTTCTGCCAGTCCTCTTTTCCCTCCTCAACCTTGTCCAACACATTTTCCATCCCGGCAGTAAACTCGACATTGAGGATGTCGGGGAAGGAACCGACCAAAAGATCCGTGACGAGAAATCCCAGCTCCGTTGGCATGAGGTGCCTCTTCTCATCGGCGGCCACGTATTCCCGCTCCACAATGTTGGACATAATCTGGGCATAGGTGGACGGGCGCCCGATCCCGTTCTCGTCGAGCTCTTTGATGAGCGTCGCCTGGCTGTAGCGTGGAGGGGGTTGGGTGAAATGCTGCCGCGGCTCGAGGCCGAGGAGCCTAAGGACTTCGCCCGCCTCGAGTTCCGGAAGGCTGGTCTCTTTTTCCTCATCCTCTTCATCTTGTCCTTCGATGTAGATCCTCATGAAGCCGTCAAACTTCAGCTGCTGCCCCGTGGCACGAAAAAGCGCTTCTCCCACGCGGATATCAAAAGCGGTTTGATCGAACAGGGCGGGCGTCATCTGGCTCGCCACAAACCGATCCCAAATCAGGGAATAGAGCGCAAAGGCATCGCGCCGCAGATACTTTCGGACCCTCTCCGGCGCGTAGCTCAGCGACGTAGGTCGGATCGCCTCGTGCGCATCTTGCGCCCCTTTCTTGGAGCGATAGACTACCGGCTTCTCGGGAAGGTACTTGTCCCCGTACTGCCCTTGAATAAAACGGCGAGCCTCTTGTAGTGCCTCGGCGGAGATTCGCGTCGAGTCGGTCCGCATGTAAGTGATCAAGCCGACCGCCCCCTCAGGTCCGAGCTCGACTCCCTCGTAGAGTCTCTGAGCCACCTGCATCGTATGTCGTGGTTGAAACCCAAGCTTCCGGGCCGCCTCCTGCTGGAGCTTGCTGGTAACGAAAGGCGGGGTCGGAAAGCGGCGCCGTTCCTTCTTTTCGACCTCAGTGATCGACCATGGAAGTCCTTCCAACGAGCGCGTGATCCCGCGGACCATCTCTTCGTTTTCGATCCGGAACTCTTTGTTGTCGATCTTTTCTCCCTGCCACTGCACCAACCGGCCCTCAAACGAAGGCCCTACTCTCCCTTCTAACAAAGCAGTGAGGGACCAATACTCCTGCGGGACGAAGGCGCGAATCTCCTTCTCTCTCTCGCATACCAGGCGCACCGCGACGGATTGCACGCGTCCAGCGCTCAAGCCCCGGCGCACCTTCTTCCACAAGATGGGGCTGATCTGATAGCCGACGAGCCGATCCAAGATACGGCGGGCGACCTGGGCCTCAAATTTTTTCCGATCCAGCTTGTGCGGATGAGCGATCGCTTCTTGGACCGCCTTGCGCGTGATCTCATTGATCAACACGCGGTGGAACCGGCCATGGTCCTTGCCGATCAGATCCGCGACGTGCCAGGCGATCGCTTCTCCTTCGCGGTCGGGGTCAGACGCCAGGTAGATATTTTCCTTTCCCTTGGCCGCCTTCTTGATCTCGTCCACGACCTTCTTCTTAGCTTGGATCATGCGAAAGTCGGGAACAAATCCCTTTTTGATGTCTACTCCCAACTTGCTTTTAGGGAGATCCACAATATGACCCACAGATGCCTTTACCTGAAATTCTCGACCCAGGTACTTCTCCAGCGTTCTAGCCTTTGCCGGGGACTCAACAATAACCAAATTTTTTGCTGCCATAACTTAAAGCTCAAATTTTAGATCTCAGATCTCATATCTGAAATCTGGAATCGTACGTGAACCTTACTTAGCTCTAAATATTTTCCCTGGGAGCTGCCTCAAGAAGCCTCGAATCTCCAGATCTAAAAGGACCTCTGAGACCTTGGCGGAAGAGAAAGCGCTGGCCTGAATCAGCTCATCGATCTGACAGTTGCCCCGCAGAACTAGCTCAAAGATCTTTTGCGCCTCCACGCCCATGTCCGAAGGCAGGGAAGTCGGATGACTCGTTTGCACTGCCCTAGAACGCTCCCGAAGCTGCGGGGCGATCTCTTCGACAATGTCCTCGACGCTCTCGACTAACTTCGCTCCTTGCCGAATTAGCCGGTGGGTCCCGCGGCTCCGGCTCGCTCCCGCTTCGCCGGGCACGGCGAAAACCTCACGGCCCTGTTCCAACGCCAACCCCGCAGTGATCAAGGAGCCACTCTTTTCGGTCGCTTCGACGACCACGACACCCAGGGAGAGGCCGCTGATCAGGCGATTGCGCGCAGGGAAATGATAAGAGAAAGGGACCGTGCCCATCGGGAGCTCCGATAGGACCGCGCCGTTTTGGGAGATCCGTCGATAAAGTTCTCCGTGCTCGAGAGGATAGGCCACATCCACTCCCGAACCTAAAACCGCGAGCGTCCTCCCGCCCGCTTGCAAGGCCGCCTGATGCGCCTCGCCATCGATCCCGCGCGCCATGCCGCTAGCTACGGTAAAGCCCAGAGAAGCTAAACCTTGACAGAGATCCCGGGTGATTCTTAGTCCATACTCACTCGCGCTGCGCGAGCCTACCACAGCCACAGTGTTTGCATCCTCCTCCCTCAGTTCTCCTTTGACATAGAGAAACGGTGGCGGGTCGGGAATCAAGCGAAGGCGGCCGGGGTAGATCTTATCTGTGAACGGGACAATGCGGACTCCCGCCTCGAATGCGCGCTCCAGCTCCTTCCTGACCTCCTCCCATNNNCCCTTGAATCGCTCGCTTATCCAAACCTGGAACCCGGGCCAGCTCTTCTTGAGAGACAGAAAAAGCCTTTCGAGGATCGGCAAAATGTTCCGCTACTTTTTTGAATCCAGCGCAACCCAGGCCCTGAACCCGCGCGAACCCCAGCCAAGGGGCATATTCGTTCTCTTCGGGTGCGGTCAAAGCAAACTCCTCACTTATATCTGTGAGCGGCTCAATCATACTTTTTAGTCGTTTGTCAACCAGGAGTCAGCAAGCTTGCTCAAATTCGAAAAAGAAGTTTCATATTATATTCTAGAATCCGTTCGAACTCCAGGGAGGCTAGATGACGATCCGCGATGCGAAAGAAATATTAGGTGGGAATAGTCAACGATGAGAGTTTTCCAGCGCTAGCAACTTTCTCTTCGAATCCAGACCCAATGCAAAACCTCCGAGGCTCCCGGTGCTGCGAACCACGCGATGACGGGGAAGGACGCCGTCTTCTTCGGCATCCATGAAAAGAGCCTTTTTCATCTCTTCCTGGCCTTTCGTTTCTCCTCTCTTCTTGCTCTGAAGAGTAGCCGAATAGGCGAATTTTGCAAGTCTAACGCCGAGCGCAGCTGGTGCATCAGGTAGCGCTCATAGCTGGAATGGACTCCCTCGGGAAAGTTTACAAAAAGCGTGAATGTCGGAGGCCGAGTCGCAGTCTGCGTGGCATAATAGAACTTAACCGCCTTCCCTCGGACCACAGGGGGTGTGTG
>VBLN01000102.1:19374-21056 GCA_005878685.1 Deltaproteobacteria bacterium
GGCGACGGCCACTTGGCGAGCCGCCGCCATCAGCTTCTGGATTCCGAAGCCGGTCAAGGCGGAGATAAAAACGAGTGGGGCGAAGTCCACAAAGGAGAGTTTGGCGTAGACCTCCTCGCCGTAACTCCTGCTGTGCCTTCGCTCGTTGGGAACCTGATCCCATTTATTCAACGCCAAAACCAGACCCTTGCCGCGCTGGAACGTATAGGCGAGGATCTGCGCGTCCTGGTCCGTGACTCCCTCTCCGCCATCCAGCAGATGAATTACAAGATCTCCCCGATCCACCGACCCGAGCGATCGGATCACGCTGTAACGCTCAATCCGGTCTACAATCCTCGCCTTGCGCCGTATCCCAGCTGTGTCTACTAAAGTATAGAGCTGCCCTCCGAACGAGAAGGCCGTGTCAATGGCATCCCGGGTTGTTCCAGGTGCAGCATCCACCACGGAGCGTTCGTAGCCAACGAGGCGATTGACTAAAGTCGACTTCCCGACATTGGGACGTCCAACAACCGCGAGAGACAGAGGCTCTTCCCGGCTTTCTTCTTGTCCGGTGCCATCAGTTTGAGGAAACGGGAAAGCAGCGATAACCTGCTCCATCAAGTCCGAGAGTCCGAGTCCATGCTCTGCCGAAAGCGGAAATAATTCTTCCACGCCTAATGCATAGAACTCATAGAATTGGTTTCTCTTGGATTCGGTATCAATTTTGTTGATGGCGAAAAAGACCGGCTTTTTCACCTTACGGAGCAGAGCTATGGCCTCTCGGTCCAATGGATTGATGCCCGCCTTGCCGTCCAATAGAAAAAGAATCACATCGGCCTCGTCGATGGCTAAGCGACTCTGTTCTTGAATCTGTCGCTTGAGCCCTGTTTCCGGGTTCGGTTCGAAGCCGCCCGGTCCCACTCCGCCTCGCCGTAATTGCGGTCGCGCGTGACTCCTGGAAGGTCATCCACGATAGCCTTTCTTTTTCCGCTGAGACGATTAAACAAGGTGGACTTCCCGACGTTCGGTCTTCCAACCAGAGCCAGGACCGGCAAACGGGAAGAAAGATGGTAAGCAGGGCACATGAGACGAGCCTTAAAGGCCGAATTCAGTCAACGCACGGGGATCTTGACTCCATCCTGTATCAACCTTCACGAAAAGCTCGAGAAACAGCCGGCATCCCAAGAGTCTTTCTATCTCTTCTCGGGCTTGCCTTCCGATCTCTCTAAGCATCGCCCCTTTCTTGCCAATGAGGATCGGTTTATGGGACTCCCGATCGGTGTGGATCGTGGCTTTGATCACGATGAGATCCTTCTCCTCTTTTTCGGTAAACTCGTCGATAGTGACCGCCGTGCCATAAGGGATCTCTTCACGGGTCAGAAGAAAAATCTTTTCCCGAATGATCTCAGAGGCGATAAACCGCTCGGTTTGATCGGTGATCTCTCCCTCCGGGTAATAGCGCGGGCCTTCGGGAAGCAATGGCTCTATTCTATTCAACAACAGGGCGATGTTATCTCCCTGAAGCGCGCTGACAGGAAGAATCTCCCTATCGGGTAGTAGCGTAGAGCACCGCTCCATCAACGGCAAAAGCCGCCCTTTCGAAACCAGATCTATCTTATTAAGCAAGATCAGAGCCGCGGTGTGAGATTCCTAGAGCATCTGGGCGATGTCGCCGTCCTCTTTGCGCATCCCCTCCTGGACAT
>VBLN01000102.1:21181-24195 GCA_005878685.1 Deltaproteobacteria bacterium
GTCTGGGGCTTTGGAGTGACGATGGCGATCTTCTCGCCCAGAAGTTGGTTCAGGAGCGTCGACTTCCCAACGTTCGGCCGGCCGACGATGGCAACGTACCCGGATCTGTAGATGGAAGATTCCGGTTTCCCACCGCCTGAGATTTCGGATAACATAGCAGCCTCAGAAGCAGAAAGAGCTTCAACAAACGAAAATCCTCTTTGTCACACGAGCAGGTTAGTGTTAGATTAAGGTACCCCATCTGCGATTGCAATACAGAGATGCAAGGAGGGGTCTGGCCATTTCGAACATCGTCATCTTGCCCGTGCCCTACGGCTGCCTCGATTCCCAAACCCTTTCAGCGGCCTCCATCAAATCCATGGAGCGAGCCTTGGAGGAATGGCAAAGGTCTATGCAAGTCTCAAAACCCAAGACCCTTCTCGTCCTCGCCACCTATGAAGAGAATCATACAGCCGAGCTGCAGTTGAAAAGAGAGTTGGCGAGCCGGGTCCTCGGCGAGGAGGAATTGGCTACGCGCGTGGTTGAAATCGCGGCCAAGAACGAAGAGGAGCTCGCCTTAAAGATCGCGCGCAATAAAACTTGTTGCCCTATTCAGACGCTGATCCTGTTCACCGAGTCCCCACACGCCCTAAGTCTGCGGCCTATCTTTAAGAGAAAATTCGGCAAGGCTTTGGAAATAAAAAAATTCAAAGCCGACTTCGAATTCAATCATCCGTGGATCAGCACCTCCACCTCTCTCGCTTGGTTCTTCCGTAATTTCAATCTTGGGATCTGGGTTGGGCTAAAAAATCGCATGGGCCGGCGGTGGCGCAAGCTGCTGAGATATCTTTTTTGGTCTTGACCACGAGTCTCAATGACGTCCCAATTAGTCGAGCGCCTCGATTTTAAGCCTGATCTTGTCTCCCAGCCAGAGTGAATTTTTGAGATGGTCCTCCGCGCTGTTTCCGGTCGAGGGATGGACCAGCACATCCAATCCATCGCGATTCAGCATCAGCCAGGGAACCACTTTGCCAAACTGATCGGGCGCAAAAGCGACCTGATACATGGACTTCAGATGAGGGCCGACGAGTTCGTCATGCCACCTCCCGAGCTGTACATCAAACTGAGCCAATCCTTCGCGCACCCGCGCAGCCGCCTCCTTCGTTCGTGGATCATAGTAGACATGCGCGTGATAACCTTTAATCTCGGACGTCGGCTCTCGCATTCTTTCACCTCCGAATTTATTCCTCGAATCCTAGCTAAGTTTCTTCTGACAACCGCGCAAGTTCCTGAACATGAGCTTCCCAATGCTTGCCGTCGAACTGTTTGATCGTGACCTTGCCGATCGTTCCTGGCTCCAGACATCGTACGTTGACGCTGTAGCCGTTCGGGTTCGACCTTGGGATGTAGAACGACTTCACGCCGCAAGCCCTGCAGAAGAGATGCTTAGCGATGCCGGTGTTAAAAGTATAGTTTGTGAGATGTTCCGAGCCCCGAATCAGTGAAAAGCGCGACTTCGGCACGATCCAATGCAAGAAGCCGGACTTCGTGCAGATCGAGCAATTGCACTCCGTTGCTTCGATTTCCGCGGGCGCTACGACCTCAAACTTTATGCTGCCACAATGGCAGCCACCAACATGCTTCGGCATCATACCCCGTGTGATCGGATCTATTTGATCTGAGCGCGCCTAAAACATCCGACTGTGTGATCATTAACCATGCCGACAGCCTGCATAAAGGCGTAGCAAATGGTCGAGCCTACAAACTTAAAACCGCGCCGTATTAAATCCTCGCTCATCGCATTGGATTCCGGCGTCCGCGCGGGAATCTCCTTGTAGGTGCGAAAGCCATTCTTTTTAGGCTTACCATCGACAAACCGCCAGATATAACGATCAAAGCTGCCGAACTCCTGCTGCACCGCGAGGAAGGCCTTGGCGTTTTGAATCGCGGCGGCAATTTTCAACCGGTTGCGGATGATCCCCGGATCCGCAAGGAGCTTGCTCACCTTCGCCGGATTATAGTTTGCGACCGCTAGGACATCAAAACTGTCGAAGGCGCGGCGATAGCTAGCGCGTTTTTTGAGGATCGTCTCCCAGCTTAAGCCGGCCTGTGCCCCTTCGAGAATCAAGAATTCAAACAAGGCCCGATCATCGTGCACGGGCACCCCCCACTCCTTGTCATGGTACGCGATAGAAAGCTCCGTCTTGGCCCATTCGCATCGTCGCATCTTGTTTTGGCCACTCTCTTATCAAACCGAAGAGCCTGACTGCAAATTTACGTGGCTGATCTCACTTGTTTCTTTGCGCGAGCTTCTGGCTTGGCAAAAGCTGCCAACGCCTCTTCCAAAAGTCGATTGGGCTCCGCCTCATAACGCAACGAGAAGTGGAACGGGATAAATCGCTTAACCTCAGCCATGCGAGCCAAGGTGCCGGCCTGGTCGGCGGTCAGATGGTAGCGCTCCCGAGCTTTATCTTCGTCCTCCTTCGAAAAACTAGCTTCGCAGTAAAAGAGATCTGCACTCTCAGCTAAAGAGATAATCCGCTCAACGTTGTTGGGGCTGAAGAGATTATCGACCACATAGGCTATCTTTTGGCCTTCGGTTTCCAAGATGAGCGCCTCGCGCCACTGATCAAGCGTTAGATCCTTAGCCCCGTGCTTTCCGGGAATCGCCAGCCTGTTGGTCCCAGGCGCATTTTCCCTTAATAGTCTTTTAAGCTCGTCAAGCCAAGGGCCGCTCTCTAGTCCCATCTCATCGAGGCGCTCCTGCCTGACATTTAGTCGTGTTTTTTCTTTCAGGCAAAATGCGAGGCACGAAATGCGATGGTCCAAAATCACTGCCTTAACGGCAAACGAAGGCTCATCCAAGAGGATCCCATCAAACGACGCCGCGCTTTCTTCTTCGGGATGAAATTCGTTGGCAGCACAAAAATGAACCGTCCTGATCTTGCCATTGTCAATTTCGCGAACAACTATTCTCAAAGGATAGTTACGGATCAGATTCCAGGAATAACCCGCAAGCTTCCCTGCAACATTCT
>VBLN01000103.1:0-6944 GCA_005878685.1 Deltaproteobacteria bacterium
CATTTCACCTTCTCACGCCAGAGCACCTACGCGGCAGGGCATTTTCTGTCTTTAACATGTTTTCCCAAGGGGCCAATTCTGTCGGAGCCATGGAGGTAGGGTTCACAGCCTCCCTCATCGGCGCTCCCGGCGCTCTGCTCCTGGGGAGCGCTATCGGTCTTGTTCTGACATTAACCGTTTGGACCGCATGGCCCGGATTAAGGCAGTTTCGAGCCGCCGTGTGATCCTCAAGCGCACCGCTTCAAGCGTGAAAACCAAATTCGGCACAGAGAAAGTTAAAATGATCGAAGAACCGCATGAACCACGTAATGTCGCAGGTCACCGAATTTCAACGGTACCGCAGTCTATTAGCACCTTTCCTCTTCGGATATACTGCCGACGATAGCCACCTTATCCGCGACTCATGATTGCGTCGAGCGGTTGGAGATCAAGCCTCCCCTCGAATAAATCACCCAATAGAGGCCTTTTATTCTCCAAGTCCGCGATGTAAGGAATTTCTCCGAGGCAAGGAACCGACGTAAGAGAGCGTAAAGCGGCGGGGTTGGTTTTCGCAGCAAGTGAATGTTCACTCGCCACTTGATTCAGAACATAACCAAGCACGCGCAGCCCGCGGCAAGATGCGTGCTCTAAGGTCAGAAGTAAATGGTTGATCGCCCCGAGGCGATTCGCCGCCACCGCGAGCAGCGGAAGCCGCATGGCCCGCGCTAAATTGGCGTAACAATAACGAGGCAAAAGAGGAACTAGCAGGCCACCAGCACCCTCAACCAACGTGACATCGTGAGCTGAGTTGATCTCATTGTAGAGACTTGCGATCAAAGAGAGATCAATTTCCACCTTCTCCATCGCTGCGGCCATGCCCGGCGCAAGCGGAGCGCGCAGAGAGTAAGGACAGATCTTCTCTAAAGGCGCTTGGCAGCCTGAGGCCTGTTGAAGATAGAAAGCATCCTGGGGAAAAAGCTGTCCGCTCTTCTCCGCACAGCCGGTCTCCGCCGGCTTCATGACACCGACTTTGTAACCGCGATTTTTGAGGAGAGTTGCCAATCCACAGGCAACAAGAGTCTTTCCTACTCCCGTATCAGTGCCGGCAATGAAGAGACCTTTACCCATCAGCTTTCTGTGACTATGCGAATGGATTCGTATACCACATCGAGCAGGGTTTGGAGTTCGCTTTTAGCGATGGCCAGCGGCGGCATGAGAATGACGATATCTCCCAAAGGCCGAATCATTACGCCTCTCTTTCGCGCTTCGAGAATCACCTTGTGTCCTGTTCTTCTTTCCGGCGCGTACTTCTTGCGCGTGGTCTTCTCCTCGACCAATTCAATTCCCACCATGAAGCCCCACTGACGGACGTCAGCCACATGGGGAAGCGGCGCAAAGTCACGCTCAAGCCTTGCCTTCACGTAGTGGATCTTCGGCTGGAGACGCTCGATGATCTTTTCTTTGCCAAAGAGATCCAGGCTCGCAAGCGCGACCGCACATCCGAGAGGATTACCGGTGTAGGTATGCCCGTGAAAAAAAGTTTTGTACTCTTTGTACTCCCCGAGAAAAGCGGAAAAAATCTCTTCTGTAGTCAGAGTCACCGCCAGTGGAAGATATCCGCCCGTCATTCCTTTGGCGAGACAGAGGATATCAGGGCTCACCCCCTCATGCTCGCAGGCAAACAGCTTGCCTGTGCGACCAAAGCCGGTGGCGACTTCATCGAGAACGAAGAGGATCCGGTACCTGCGGCAAATGTCGCTCAACACTCTGACGTAGCCCGGAGGCTGAGACCACATCCCTGCCGCTCCCTGCATAAGCGGCTCCATGATGAGCGCGGCTAGAGAGTTTTTCTCTTGAGAAAGAGATCTTTCAGCCTCATCGATTGCGCTTTGCAATGCTTCCTTCTCGCCCATTCGTTTGTAGTAGCGAAAGACGTGCGGAGGATTCAGCCGAAGGGCGGGGAAAAGCAGTGAGCGGTGAAAGCGGTGAAAAGTCTCGGAGTAACCCACGCTCATCGCGCCCACGGTGTCGCCGTGGTAGGCCTCGACCAGGGACGCGAATTTCAGGCGCTGAGTCTCGCCTCTTAGCTGCCAGTACTGCAAAGCGATCTTGAGGGCAACCTCCACCGCCGTCGCGCCGTTATCGGAATAAAAGACTCTTTTGAGCCCTTTTGGCGCTATCTGGATGAGTTTCCGAGCCAGTTCGATGCCGGGAACATGGCTCAGCCCGAGAAAAGTGGAGTGAGAAATGCGGTCTATCTGACTCTTCAGCGCGTCGTCCAACTCCTTCTTGCGGTGGCCGTGAACGTTGCACCAAAGCGACGAGACACCATCGATATACTTTCTTCCTTGAATGTCGTACAAATAACACCCTTCTCCGCGGTCAATGATGCACGGATTCTCCCCCATCCACTCCTGCATCTGTGTGAAGGGGTGCCAAACGTAGGTGTGATCAAGGCGTTTAAGTTCTTCGTAGTTCACAGTCATCGGTTTAGTTTTGAATTGTGAATTTTGAGTTTTGAATTTCTGCTCTCATGAACTCGAAATTAAGAACTAAAAATTCGAAATTCATTCTTGGCCGCTTCGAAGGCCTTCAGTGCTCGATGCAGGTGTTCATGCGTATGCGTTGCCATCAGCGTAACGCGCAGACGAGAGGTGCCGGGTGGAACTGTCGGTGGACGAATTCCTTGAGCAAAAACCCCTTCCTCTAGAAGCCTTTCAGAGAAAGCCATGCATTTTTGCGCGGCGCCAATGAGCACCGGCAGGATCTGACTTTCACTTTGTCCGACAGAAAAGCCCAATCTTTTGAGCCCCTCTTTGAGAGCCCGACAATTATGCCAAAGGGCAAGTCGTCTTTGGGGCTCTTTGTACAAGAGATCTATTGCTGCGATAGCCGTCGCCAAGACAGGCGGCGGCAATGAAGTTGTAAAGATAAAACTCCGGCAGCGATTGATGAGAAGCTCGCGCAGCGCGCGGCTGCCTGCCACATAAGCACCGAAACCTCCCAGGGCCTTCCCCAGAGTCCCCATCTGAAGAAAGACTCGTTCTGTTAATCCGAGCTTCGCGACCACGCCCGCGCCGTTCGGACCAAAGATTCCCGTGGCGTGCGCCTCATCGACCATCATCATCGCCCGATAGCGTTCCGCAAGGTCAACGATCCGATCAAGCGGCGCTTCGTCTCCATCCATGCTGAAGAGCGTTTCCGTAACGACCAGTTTTCGATCACTTGCCGGGGCTCGTTTTAGGTCATCCTCCAGTCGATTCACATCGCAGTGCGGATAGATCACAGTCTTCGCTCGCGACAGGCGACAGCCATCGATGATGCTCGCATGATTTAGGGCATCGCTGAAAATCACATCTCCTTCGCCGACCAAGGCTGGAATGATGCCGACATTGGCTTGAAACCCGGAGTTAAAGACCAGGGCCGTCTCCGTCCCCTTCAGCGCGGCGATTTTTTCTTCCAGCGCTTCATGCAATGTCATGTTTCCTGAAATCAGACGCGAGGCCGTGGTGCCGCAACCGTAACGATCGATTGCGCGCTTGGCAGCTTCTCGTAAAGCTGGATGAGTGGCCAACCCGAGGTAATTATTGGAGGAGAGATTCAAGACCTCTCGACCGTCGACGATCAGCGTAGGGCCTTGCTCTCCCTCAACGCGGCGGAGTTTGCGATAGAGCCCTTGTTGCTTGAGCCGCTCCAATTCCTCTCGGATGAAATCCGGCGTCATCTTAAGGCCACGTTTATTATAAGGCTGGTTGCATGGCAACCGTGGTTATAGGTATATTGCGGACCTTCACACAAATTGTTTCACCGAGGTTCGGGAATGAAATTTGGGATGTTCGTGATCGGAGACCATCACCCTCAAGCCAACAAGTCTTTAAACGATTATTACGAGCAGATATTGGAGCAGGTCCATGGAGATCATGGCTAAAGAAGTAATGCCGAAGTTTGCTGACACCAAATAACGACGACCCCATGCGCATCGCCGTCCCTGATTTGATATCGAACTCTTATTTTCCCGCCATCGCCGCCGTGGAGCTAGGCTTCTTCAAAGAAGAAGGCGTGGACGCCGAGCTCGAACTCTTGTTTCCTGTTCCAAAGACCATGGAGGCTTTGCGGGATGGAGATCTAGACTTCGTAGCAGGATCTGCCCACGCTACGCTGATGGCCTTTCCAAACTGGAAAGGCGCCAGGCTCCTGATGGCCCTTGCCCAAAGGATGTACTGGTTTTTAGTCTTGCGGGCCGATCTCAAAGCGAAGAGGGGAGATCTCAGTGTGGTCAGAGGACTTCGGATCGGCGCAGAGCCTGGAGTGGATCTGGGGCTGAAGCAGCTTTTAGTCGATGCAGGCATAGATCCAGAGCGCGACCATGTGCAGATCGGTCCGGTCCCAGGCGCAACGGGCGCAGGCGTCTCTTTCGGTCTTACCGCTGCAAAGGCGCTTGAAGAGGGCAAGCTGGACGGTTTTTGGGCTAACGGTATGGGCGCGGAAATCGCCGTACGACGCGGAATCGGGACCGTCGTTCTCGACGTCCGTCGAGGCGGCGGGCCACCGGCAGCCTGGTACTATACTTTCCCCGCATTGGTCACAACGGAAAGAAAGATTGCTCAGGAACCCGACAGCGTAGCAGCAGCAATACGAGCCTTTCGGAAAGCGCAAAAAGCGCTTCAAGGCAATCCTTCCCGTGCCACAGATGCAGCGCGGCGCCGCTTTCCGCCGACTGAAACGGAGCTCATCGCAGAGTTGATCGAGCGCGACCTGCCTTACTATGATCCAACAATTTCGGAAGAGGTTGTCAGCAAAATGAACCGTTTTGCCCAAGATGTCGGCCTTCTCACATCGCCGGTACCGTATGACCAAGTTGTTGCCACCTCCTTCCGCCATTTATGGACGACGTGAAGGTACAGGGTGAAAGAGTTACAGAGATAGATTAAAAAGATGGCCAAGCCCAAAATCATCTACGCCTGTCAGAACTGCGGCTTTCAATCGCCGAAGTGGCTGGGCAAATGTCCGGACTGCAACCAATGGAACAGCTTGGTCGAGGAGAGGTTTGAGCGAGCAGCACACCCCCGCGGAGAGATCTCTCTAGGTTCGAAAGAGGAGCCCGCATCGATCGGCACGATCTCAACCGCCGAGGAGGGTAGAATATTTTCCGGCCTGAGCGAGTTCGATCGGGTCTTGGGTGGAGGGCTGGTCCCCGGATCTGTCGTTCTCATCGGAGGCGATCCAGGGATTGGAAAATCGACTCTTCTCCTTCAAGCATTTGATGCTTTAAGCCGTGCCAGCTTTACCTGCCTTTATATCTCCGGTGAGGAATCCCAGAGGCAGATCAAAATGCGAGCCGAACGGCTCGGCGTTACCTCTTCCCAACTCCTCATTCTCAGCGAGACATCTCTCGAAAGAATCATTGAACAGATAAAAAAGACCAAGCCTTCAATCCTCGTAATAGATTCGATCCAAACCATCTTTTCCTCAAACCTTCCCTCTGCCCCGGGAAGCGTTGGTCAGGTAAGAGAATGTTCGGGCTCGATCATCGTGCTCGCCAAAAAGACTGGCCTCAGCACTTTTTTGATCGGCCACGTGACCAAAGACGGCTCACTTGCCGGCCCTCGGGTATTGGAGCATATGGTCGATACAGTCCTTTATTTCGAAGGGAACGGGGGACATAATTTTCGCATCCTGAGGGCAGTTAAGAATCGCTTCGGTTCCACCAATGAGATCGGTGTCTTCGAAATGAAAGAGGCGGGGCTCAGGGAGGTAAACAATCCGTCGGAACTTTTTCTCTCGGAAAGACCCCTTGAGGTTCCGGGCTCCACTGTTGTTTGCAGCATGGAAGGGACGCGGCCGATCTTGGTCGAGCTCCAAGCATTGGTGAGTCCTTCTTTTCTCGCTGTCCCGCGCCGCACCACTATCGGCGTGGATCATAATCGCGTGGCGCTCCTGGTAGCCGTGCTGGAAAAAAAGATGGGTGTGAAGCTATTCAACCAGGATATCTTCGTCAATGTCGCCGGTGGGGTGTACGTGGATGAGCCTGCAGTGGATCTCGGGATCATTGCTGCAGTCGCTTCAAGCTATCAGGAAAAACCCATCGAAGCGAAAACAGTTCTCTTCGGCGAGGTCGGTTTGACGGGAGAAATCCGCGGCATCGCCCAAGCCGAGGCGCGAGTGAAGGAGGCAGCGAAATTGGGTTTTGCACGCTGCCTCCTCCCGCTAAGCAACAGCCGCCAGCTAAGCCATGTCAAAAATCTCGAGCTTACCGGCGTAAGCTCACTCGCAGAATGTTGGGAAGTTCTTTTTTAACTCGCTCCAGCATCTTCGCTGCTCGCACGCCTAAGCGGCCGGCCGCACGGCGGCACTACTGCTGAAGCATCGATTGACAACGTCCCAATCAATGTTAGAAAAGAAGGCCTCAATGTACTTGCTGCGCTCGGATGGCTTATAGTCAAGCAGAAAAGCGTGCTCCCAGACATCCATGACTAGGATCGGCTTGAATCCCGACGGAACTCCCTGATGGTGAAGCTCGATCCAATGATTCGAAAGCTGGCCAGCGAGAGGATCCTGATAGAGAACCGACCAGCCCACGCCACGCATGCCACCTACGGCTACAAAGTCAGTCTTCCAGGCATCCAAACTTCCAAAGCTCTCCTCGAGGCCGTGCTTGAGCTGGCCGGACATGTTGCCTTTCCCCTTGGGAGCCATGTTGCCAAAATAGTACTCGTGGAGAACCATACCCCCGTACTCGAAGCCGAGGTGGCGTTTTACTTCCGAATAAGCGGAATTTGTTGCCGCAGCTTTTTTCTTCTGCGTCATTTCCAACAGTTGTTCGCTGAGAAGGTTCGTGTTTTTAACATATCCCTCGTACAGCCCGAAGTGCATCTCCAGCGTCTTGTCAGAAATGCCACTTAATCCAGACAGATTGAATTTTTTCGCTTTGTAGGCGTGCTGTTCCTTGCTGTTTTTCTTCCTTT
>VBLN01000103.1:7009-18889 GCA_005878685.1 Deltaproteobacteria bacterium
AACTGCTAATCCAAAATCGACCAAGACCAGCGGGCTTTGGATATGAACCCGAAAAAATCCTCCTCTAACACGTAAAACGATAGGGTTTGATGTCTTGGAATCCCTCCATTCCTGTCTGGAGGCGATTTCATACAAGAGCCACTATGGAGAAACCGTCATTCTTTCATAACGGATGCGTGGATGCGTCTATCAAAAGGAGATAGCGGTGCGGCTGAAGTCTTCGCTTTGGAGCGGCGGGCCTAATGAACTGGCTCAGACTAGTACGAGGGCCGAGTTTGAGGCGAACGGACTCTGCGCGTGTACGCCTATAAGCCCTTAACTACAGAGGCATCCCAGGTCTCACTTTGACCCGCTTCGGCCTCTTGGCCATTCTTTGATCCGTGACTGCTTCTTTTTGCGTACATTTGGACAAACAAGGCGTGTAATGAAGATGGTGTAAGCTCTTCCGTATGGCAGTCGCCTTGGGAAGTTTGGTATTGGATGATCATCAATTCGTCACCTCTGGAGATCTGACGAAGACGGGCATCTTTAGAATCGATATAGGCGCCAATCACGCGTAGAGCCGTACGCGTGCTATACGGATCTGGCATGCCGACGTTTTCTCGTCTCGCCTGACCCGCGCATTCCAGCCGTTCGACATCCTCCGGACTGTAAGAGAGTTTCATGTCGACTGAAGACGGGCTCCACGGATAGCGGTCCGGTAATATCTCCCACATGATCCGAAAACCCACATTACGGAGGTCGTTTAGCAAGGATACCTTGGATAGTTGCCTCCGAGCCGTGGCGCGAACGATATAGTTCTCTCCCTCGCATGTTATCTCAACTAGTTCCGCACGCAGCGCTTCTAAACCATCTCCGATGGCGCGCAGTGCCTTGGAATAATCCTTGATGCAGCGCGGCAAATCTTCATTTGTCATAGACAATCCTCCCAAGACTCAGTCCTTTGATTCACGCTTCTTGTCGACCTATTCCCAACCTTGCAGAAAAAGAGTGAGCAACACTTGTGCCAAAGGGCTGGATATCCGAACAAGCTCTTGTTTTTAGAGAATGCCTTAAGAAAAGAGCGGAAAAAAATTGTACTGTTTCAAAATATGTCACAGCTATCAAGGAGACAGCTGTCACTAAGTGGCTGGACTTGACATGCCCACGCTTCTTGCGGCTTGACGCGGTAGAGGTGATGAGCTATTGATTTTCTCCTACGCCGGAGTGGTGGAACTGGTAGACGCGCTGGACTCAAAATCCAGTGGGGCTTGCCCCGTGGGGGTTCGATTCCCCCCTCCGGCACCAAGTAACTCAACTACGGGCACCCAAATTTTAACCAATAGCTTCTTTGGGAAGACCCTAACGATAGCGGGACCACGATCGTTGGTCGTCCCTTTTGCGAGCACATCGTAGTCTGCAGCTTCCCATAAGTCTCTTCACTCCGGGTTTTGTGGCTTCCAATTATCATTGCTACGTGCTCAGGCATCCGGCAGAGCAAACACTACCACGAAGCTATCGGTGTCAATTTCTCTTTCTTTTTTGTCCGTCGAGTGCCTTTTGTCGCTGGGTGTTTCTATGGATCAGGAAAAGTCACCCATCGATAATCACCCTAATGGGTCATGGTCTTCCGTCTACTCTAGGGAAAATTATTCTGCGCGGTCAGGGGGCCTCCTCACTACAATCGAACCGAGAATGCGGCACCAGAGTTTCGAATCTTAGAATTAGGCCACTGCAGAATCTCTCGCAGTTACACGAGGCGTAGGATCATAGGAAAATCTCCTCTGCTGGAGGCTTTTCCAGACATCCCGATTTAACCATAAGTTCCAAAAAATTCTTATTTACGCCGTATTAGGCCTTGGCATTACCATTGCAAAATAGAAGGGTGGTTTAGTAGATGTGGGCTATTTGCGGGTTCTGGCAATATTTGTTAGTATAAGGTAATATTTGACTATAATTGGCAATGGTGATATAAAAGCGTAGTACGTCTGCGGTTACGCGAGTTGTTGTGGATTCGATTGTAGGGAAACAATAGGGACGCGAAAGGGGGAAGTAAACGATGAAAGTTTGGCTAGGGATACTTTCCACTTCTTTTCTCATGGCGATAATTCTTGTGATGCTTGTCATCGTCATCGCGTTCCGAACTTACGCGCCGACAGGAAAAGATCGTGAGGTCAATAGGGACGGGTCTAGAAATTCTGAAGTCGCTATATGGTGGCGATAGAGAGACCAGCATAGTGATTGTTGAAAAGCCGCATCATTTGTGGTTTCCCGGTCTATAGTCTTCTTAGCTCCTCAATCCAAATCTTCCCCGCCACCGTTTTGTCCTCGATAAGTTTGTCCGATTTTCTGCGCTTTAGCTTCGATCTCTTTGCGCTCCGCGATGAACTTATAACCGTTGGCTATTGCTTTCCGGAAAGCAGCAGTTACTTCCATCCTCGCTAACTAGAATTCGAAAGTAAGGTTCTGCTGAGCAGGGTTCTAAAGACCGGTGTTGAACACGTTGTAAATATGACCGCATTTGTCACAAAAGACGACCATGAAGGGTGAACTGGTCAATTTTTTACGACCGGTCGATATATCGCCGCCCTTTCTAGAAACGATGTGTTCCATCCCATCCACCGAACAACCAGGACAGCGAGGCTCACCATGACTTTGGGGCTTGGCGCTATGTTTGAAGCGAAAACCTTTTCCCGAATCTTCGTTGCCATTTGATTTCTCAGCTCGATCATCTTCATCTTTCCCATCTTTGTCCATGAGATTTTTATAGGCTTCTAAAACGAGCCGAAATTTCTCCGCTGCTTCCCTGTTCCCTGGATTGCGATCGGGGTGGTATTTCAGCGCAAGTTTATGAAAGGCCCTTTTAATCTCCTCGTAAGCAGCGTTCGGCTCCAAGCCGAGGGCTTCGTAATAGATAGTCGTACCGTTCGAATTGGAATCCATCACCAATGCTTGCCTTTCATAAGAGTAGAAGACCTATACGCAGGATTTGTACCAACGTGTCGAGCAGTTGTAAGGTGCTGTTTCTTCGCGAGAAATGTTGAGAAATTTGCCGAATGAAATGCCAGAAATGGCACTAAAATGTGTCGTAAATGTCTTACTCCTATCGCGGTTCTTGCTTGATATAAAGCTGCCTAGGCTTTCCCTCATGCGCTATATCGATGTCAATGACTCGGAAGCGGTTTTGCGGGCCATCAGGCTCTGCGCGCCCGAGTGCCCCATCGACATGATTGTTCATACGCCCGGAGGACTTGTGCTGGCCGCCGATGAGATCGTCATGGACGAGAACGCAGTTCTCGGTCCCGTAGATCCCCAGGTCGGTCAATCGCCTGCCTCCCCGATCCTGAGCGTGCTCGAGCACAAGGAACCGAAGGATATCGATGACCAAACTTTCATTTCAGCCGATATCGCCCGCAAGGCAGTTGCCCAGATGCGGGCTACGGTTCGTGAATTGCTCTCCGAGCGCCTGTCCGGCGAAAGGGCGAGCGCGCTTGCTGAGAAGCTCACGAGCGGCACTTGGACGCATGACTACCCGATTACTGCCCAGGAGGCGAAAGCGATGGGCCTTCCAGTAACCACTGAGATGCCCCCTGAGATCTATCAGCTCATGAGTTTCTTCCCTCAACCTACATGTACTCATGGAGGGGTAGAATACATTCCGGTTCCTCACCCAGGAGGACAGCGGGAAAGAAAGGCTTGACAGCTACTCAAAAAGCGATCTGTCTGCCTTCGTCTTTGGATAAGTAAGCCGCTCGCTTTCGATGACGGCAAAAGAAGTCAAATCGTGGGACTGGAGACTCGTTTCCGAAAGAATGTGGCGGACTTCCAATTTTCTTAGGGTAAGGGCGTCGGCGATGAGCGAGCGGTGGCAACGCCAAGGCACGGCCTCAGCACACATGAGCGCAAGTCTCTTTTTTTGAGCCGCTGCGATCAGAGCTCGAAGGGCGTCCCAAAATTCATCCGACTGCATGTAGTCGGCAAATCCTCTAAAGCTCACGTTGCGCCATCCGAGATTGAGGGAACTCTTGGCTGGCTTCCGCAATCCTCCCAGTTTCTTCTGATGTGCGTATTCGATCCCTTCGCTATGAAGAGCTTGCTTTAGCGCATCCAGATTGAATTGGGGAACGTGCCTAGACCTTGGCACGGTGCGCACGTCTACGAGCAACTCAATTTCGTAATGCTTGAGAATTTTTAGAAACTCATCGATCCGTCGAGTGGAATGGCCGATGGTAAAGATAGCCATTTAGCTAACGAGGCTGTAGAAAAAGTCTCAACCACCAAACAAAATGGCCAATTGGGGGTACCAAAATGGTCTCCCGATCTATGATCGTGGCTTAAACGCCAAATACGGAGGTCGTTTTTCTTGCAAAATTTTGGATCTACCTTTTTCTATACAGCCTCAACGCTCAGGATGAGCGCCGTGTTTTGCGTGTCCGCTCCGTCCTCTTGTTATGTCTCTTCTTTGAGTCACGCGCAGCGTACAACGTCGATGATATAGGCGTTGGCAGCTGGACCGGCATCGAAGGCGCGTGCGCCAAGCAGCTGGATGATTTCCATAACCTTTTGCTTGGCCACATCGCTGTCCCCGCAGACCAGCACATCCCCGAGGGAGGAGTGAGCATCCTGCAAATCGACCGCAGAAATGTTATGCAGCGCTCCCACCACCGGGATCTCTAAGCCCAAAATTGTCTGCGCTTCCTGAAGCGCAGAACCTGCCGGGGGGACAAAGGGTTTACCCTTTCTCAATGGGACGACCGCATCGACCACGATTTTGTTCTTTAGACCATTCCCCAGTTCCTTAACCATCTGTTCATGACCTTCATAGGGAACAGCAACGATGATAAATTCCGCCTCTTTGATCGCTTCTGAGTTCAATTTGCCTACGATTAACTCTTTTCCCAGGATTCGATTAAGTTCATCCGCCGCCTGCTGAGCTCGCCCTTGATCCCGCGAGCCAACTATCACCCTGATTTTGGGCCGCGCTAAACGTAGCGTCAGACCTCGACCGAGACTGCCTGTTCCCCCTACAATCGCAATAATGATTTCTTTTTCCATGGAATCTCAGAAGTTGCGAAAGAGATCCTCCGTCTCCGGACGGAGAAGCTCTCTGGCCGATCCTTCCTCTCGTTCCGCCGTGTAACCGCGAATGAGCACAGCTGGGACTCCGTCCCTCTTACCCATCACCAACTCCGCGGCTGAAGCGATCTCATCGGCGACGGCCGCCAGGGAAGCCCTAAGCTCATAACCGTGTCGATCTTTTTTGCCCCGATCGTCTTTCAATGGCTTAAGCCCGGAGACGCCGACAGCCACATCCACCGTTCCCAGTCGCCAGGGACGGCCAAAACTGTCGCTGATGATGACCGCTGGCGCAACACCAATTGACTGCCGAATCTGCTCTCTGATCTCTCGCGCCGAACGATCAGGGTCCTGAGGCAAAAGTGCGACTTGGCCCAATCCGACATTCGAAAGATCCACACCTGCATTGGCGCAGATAAAGCCGTGATGAGTTTCTACGATGATCGTCCCTCCACCCATCCGAACAATACGGCGGCTCTCTTTAAGAATGACCTCAATGATCGAAGCGTCCTTCCCCAGCTGCCGCGATAGTTCCGAGGCCTTTGCCGAAGGCTTCACCTCAGCTAATGAGATCATTCGACCTTCCGCCTTGGAAACGATTTTATGAGCCACGACCAGAATATCGTCTGCGCTCAGAGAGAGACCGAGCCGGGAGCAGCCCTCGATGATGATTCTGGCGACGGAGTCGCCCCGCTTCACTTCCCCCAATCCTTCTATCCCGATGATCTCAAGCCGCTTCATAATCTCTGCAGTCCCATCCCCATGTTTACGAGTGTGGAGTAAGTCTCCCCGACCGCTCCTAAAGACAGGTACCGCTCCAGATCCTCCGGTTCATCGATGTCTAAGCCGATCCTCTCATTCTCCAGAACTAACGGCGTCAACCCCTGAGCAGCGACTTGGCTGAGGTGATAGGAGAAACTGTCGTAGCCAAAGCGAAGCTGAATCAAATCCGGCGGCGAAAGCAACAGCCCATTGGTTCCCATGCGGTCATGAGACGGAACCAAAAGGGCAAAGGGCGAAACCCGGTCTCTTAGGGCGATATCACCCAGGATCTCCTCGACGTCGCTCGAGTGAACTAGCGGTATATCTGCGGGAACCACGAGCGCGATGCGAACGCCTCGCTGCTTCATCTCACGCAAAGCAAACTCAACGGCAGGGGTTTCCCCCCTCTCTTCCTCCTCCCAGATCACCTGACCGCCCATGGAAAAGGCGATATCGGCAACTCGGCTATCTCCGGTCACCACGAAGATCGCTTCCAGTCCACGAACAAGTACGACCTGACGAAGGACATCCTTTAGCATCGTCTCCGCCAGAATGGAGCGCTGGCTCACACTAAGGAGCGAAGAAAGGCGCTGCTTCGCGTTGGCAAAGCCCTTCGCAGGGATCAAAAGCGACGTCTTCACAGTAAATCCAGGACCTGCCGCGCTAGGCGCTTTTTGTCATCTAATGAGTTCATATGTATAGGAGCGATCGCGGCCCTAATCCCTATCTCTTCAATCCTCGCCTTTAACTCTCTATCTTCGGCTCCAATCAAGATGACGTCAAGGAAGTCACTATAAGCCTTAGCCACGCCGTAAGTCGAAACCTCCCAACCCATGGCTGCCATCAATTTGTGCGCCGGCCCAGAAAAGGGCGCCCCTTGGATGATCGGACTCACGGCCATCACTGACGCCTTGGTCCCTGTCAGTGCCGCTCTGATTCCTGGAACGGCCAAGATGGGACTAACACTGGTTACGGGATTGCTCGGACAGACAACGACCGCCCTCGCGTCACGGATCGATTCGAGCAAGCCGGGTACCGGCTGGCTCTTCTCCGCGCCGGCAAAATAGACCTTCTTAACCTTGTCGGCCCAGCGATTCTTAACAAAATATTCCTGGAAAGAGATCTCGCTGTCTGACGTGACAATTCTTGTTTCCACTCTGTCGTCGGTCATCGGAAGGAGAGTGGCCTCAACTCCAAGCGCCCGGCAGAGCCGTTCCGTTACCTGTGAGAGCCTCCAACCCTCGCGCAAGAGTCGCGATCTGGTGAGATGAGTCGCTAAATCTCTGTCTCCCAGCTTAAACCAAGTCTCTGCGCCGTATTTTCCCAACCATTCCAAGACGGCAAAGGTATCCCCCTTTACCCCCCACCCTCTAGTCGCATCACCTACCCCTGCTAAAGTGTAAGTGATCGTATCAAGATCCGGAGAGATATAGAGACCGTGCAGAACGAAATCGTCGGCGGTATTGCAAACGATGCAAAGATCGTCGGGACCAGCCTCCAAGCTCAGACCTTGAACGAGCTTCGCACCACCAGTTCCTCCGGTCAGAACCACCAACATCCATCATCCGATTTACGAAGATTTTTGCTTTCAGATTCAATCCAGAATCCGCAATCCAAAACGGTTCACTCCCTGCAATTCTTAAACCCGCTCCTGGGCCTCCGCGAGAGGCGAGATGGCAGACAGCGGAGATAAATCGCGCTTTACAAATCCATCCTCGTCGCACAACCTCTCTATGTAGGGTATGAGGGATGCCCGGATAAATTGTTCTCCTTGGAAAATGAACTCCGGATAAACCGCCAGACGCGCCCTAAGCTCAAACCCTGCCTGGGCTGTCTTCTCCCGTAAGCTCACTAACGCCGGCCAAGGCGCCTCAGGATTGATATAGTCCGGGGTCAGAGGAGAGACGCCGCCCCAGTCGTTGATTCCGGCCCTGAGATAGAGAGGATAATTTTCCGCATTCAGGTTGGGAGGTGCTTGGATATTCATCTCTCCTCCTAGGATGAGACGAGCCAGCGCGATGCCTTTCAGCATTTCTTCGAGCGAAGGCTCTGGATGGTCGCGCATCGGAATCTCCGGCTTCCGACGAAAATTCTGAATGATGACCTCTTGGATATGACCATAGCGCTCATGTAGCTCGCGGATGGCAAAGAGAGAATCGATCCTCTCCTGCCAATTTTCTCCGATCCCAATGAGTAGACCGGTCGTAAAGGGAATGCGGAGCTTGCCCGCCTCCTCAATCGTCTTCAGCCGCAGAGCGGGCTTTTTATCTGGCGCATTGAAATGAGGCCCCGATGGCGCCAGAAGACGCTCGCTGATGTTCTCTAGCATGAGGCCGAGACTGACATTGACCTCCCTAAGCCGCTGGAGATCATTCTTTCCCATCAATCCTGGATTTGAGTGGGGCAGCAACCGAGTCTCTTCCAACACGACCTTACAGTTCTCATAGAGATAGTCGAGCGTTCGGTGTAGGCCCTTTTCCGCAAGGAAACTTCTCATCTCAGGATAAATGGCTTCCGGACGATCCCCCAGGCTAAAGAGAACCTCTGTACATCCCAAAGCCTTTCCCTGACGCACAACCCGTAGGACCTCCTCTACTGACATGGTCTTGGCACCAGCTTCCTTCGGCCCCTTTCTGAAGGTGCAATAACCGCAGAAGTCGCGGCATAGATTCGTGAGCGGGAGAAAAACTTTCGGCGAGAAGGTTATCGTTTTGCCTTTACAGCGGTCGCGCAATGCGGCGGCGGCGGTGAGAAGCGATTGGAACTCCTCGCCGCCCGCTTGCGAAAGAACACAGGCGTCGCTTCTTGCCAGCCCCTTCCCTTCAAGACACGCCTTGAGAATCTTTGCGATCACCTCTGCTTGAATATCGAATTAGCCCCCCAGGGTCAACCGCACAGGATCTCTGTAGCGCGACCTCTCTGATTGCCACGGAAAGCGCAGTAGGCTAAGCTCTTTTTAACTCTCTGCAGCGGGCCAGAAACCGTGAAGCATCGAAAGTTCCTGAGATTAAACACCGCCGCGTGTCTCGTCCTCGCAGTAGCTGTTTTGTTAAGACTCCGCATCGCCTACACATCGATCGGCATCATTTATGAAGGTCTCTGGATCGCTCAAGCGGCGGGGCTGTTCAACAAGCATAATATCCAGGCCGAGCTGCTCTACATCGGCGGCGGGCCGCCTTCCACCCAGGCATTGATCGCCGGAGACGTGCAGATCTCATTCACCGCCGCCGGCGCCGTGGTCGCGGCGAATTTGGCCGGCTCCGATGTGATCCTTCTCGGCGCGACCGTCGACACCTTGCCGTTCGAGATTTGGTCTATTCCAACGATCAAGACTCCCGAGCAACTCAAAGGAACCAAGATGGGCGTCTCGCGCATCGGCGCGACAACGGATTTCGTCGCCCACTACGTCTTAAAGAAGTGGGGATTGAAATCGGGCCAGGACATCACCATCATCCAAGCGGGCGCGGGCCCCGAGGTCTTCACGGCGCTCAAGGCGGGCGCGGTGCAGAGCGGCGTGATGAGCACCGGCCCCTACACGGTCCAGGCGGAAAAGGACGGCTTCTTCCGCCTGGCGGATGTCTCGACCATGGGTATCCCGTATGCCTTCGGCCCCTTTGCGGCGCGGCGCTCATGGGTGCGCGAGCATCAAGATCTCGTCGGCCGGTTCATGAAGGCCTACGTCGAAGGGATTTACCGCTTCAAGACCGACAAGCGACTCGCATTGGCGACCCTCGAGAAGTACGCCCGCATCAAGACCACGCCGGCGACAGAGCAGATATACGAAGCCTACGCCAAGCGCTATTTCAAGCGCGCGCCCGAGGTGACCAACGAGGCGCTGCAAACCATCCTCGAAGAACTCTCCGCGAGTCGGCCCCTCCCACCCGGCATCACGCCGCAGCGCTTCGCGGACAACAGCTTTGTCAGAGCCCTGGTTGAAAGCGGTTTTGTCGATAGCCTATACTCTGTCCGCTGAGCGAAGAATCACGGAGGAGGAATTCAGTATGGACAACTTGGATCGGATTCTGATCGTGGACGCCGATGGTCATGTGAATGAAGGCGATGTCGATCTCGCGCCGCGCCTGCCGGAGAAGTGGCGGTCGTGGGCGCCGCGCCGTGTCAAAGACGAACTCGGCCACACGCGAACTTATCTCGAGGGAAGAATCTGGCCGATGACCCTCGGGCCGGGCCCGGGCGTCACCGGGCCTATGACCGCGAAGGCGCGCAAGGCCGGCCCGGGCATGGTCGATCCCATCCCGCGCCTCAAAGACATGGACTTGGAGGGGATCGACGTCGCAGTGATCTTCGGCACCCAGATCGCGCTCACCGTGAACGGGCTGATGAACGCCGAGCTGGCCGATGTCCTCTGCCGCGCGGTCAACGACTGGCTGCTCGAGTATTGCTCGGCCGACCCGAAGCGCCTGAGAGCCGTCGGGCTGATTCCCTGTCAGGCACCGGAGCTCGCCGTCAAAGAGCTCCAGCGTGTCGCCAAGGCCGGGGTGACGTCGGTGATGTTGCCGACGAACGTTTACGGCAGAAACATGGGCGCGAAATTCTTCGACCCGATCTACCGCGCCGCGCAAGAGATTGGCATGACGCTCAGCGTCCATCCGCAGACCGGGCACGACGGCATCCCCGGCGTTTCCGGCGTGATGGGCGCGGGAACGCCACGCTTCGACAAGTATCCCTACGTTCACATGACCGCCTTTCCGTTCGAGCTGATGATTTCTATGATGCACATGATCGGCGAAGGGGTCTTCGACCGCTTCCCCAGGCTCAAGGTCGGCTACATGGAAGGCGGGGCGGGCTGGCTGCCGTTCTGGATGGAGCGCCTCGACGAGCATGTGGAGAAGCTGGCGCCCCAGATGCCCGATCTCAAGCGCATGCCCAGCGAGATCATCCGCGGCGAGCAGATCGTTCTGACCTGCGAGTCGGAAGAGAACGGCCTCGGTCCCGTGATGGAATTCTCGGGCGCCGGGACCGTTCTTTACGCTTCCGATTACTGCCACTGGGACTGCCACTTCCCCTTTTCGGTGAAAGACATCGTCGACCAAAAAGATCTCACGCTCGCGCAAAAGGAAAGACTGCTGGGCAAAAACGCTGTCGATTTCTTCGAGCTTAAGAACCTTCCCGAGCCGCGGGCCTTAAGCATCGCGCGGCGCCACTGGGAGCAGGAAGGAAAGGTCAAAGAGGCGGCCCGGGCCTGAAAATGATTTCTCAGAGCTGCGCGCGAAAGATAATTGCAGCCCTGCTGCTCGTTCTTCCCACGGGAGCGCTCGGCGCCGAGAGCCTGCACAAGATTCGCGTCGGCTTCCCCTCGCTCGCCTTCTCTTACATGCCCTTCTACGTCGCTCAGGAAAAGGGGCTGCTGAAAAAAGCTGGCCTCGAGGCGGAATATATCCAGATGCGCACAACCATTCAGCCGCAGGCGGTGATCAACGGCAACATTGATTTCTTCCCGTCGGTTTCCACGGGTATCTCCGCGGCTGTCTCAGGGTTGCCCAACTTCTGCAACGGCGCGCCGTGGATGCTCGTGACGAGCAAGGAGATCAACAAACCACAGGATTTGATCGGCAAAAACGTCGCCATTTCCGGAATCCGGACATCGCCGCATTATTTTTTTCAGGCAGCTCTCAAGAAATGGGAGATTGCCGAGAAAGACGTAGGGATAGTTACCACCGGCGGCACGGCTGACAGTTTTACTGCGCTGGCGAGTCATCAAGTGGCGGGCACTGTGCTGACGCCGCCCTTTGACGACAAGGCGGTATCGCTGGGCTTTAAGAAATTTATGTTCCTGGGCGATCTCGCTGACATCCCTTATGTCGGCGTCGTCACGTCGCAAGTCCAAATCAAAAACAACCGGGAGACCATTCGCCGAACCCTCGCGGCGCTTTTCGACGCCGTCGCGTGGCTTCGTCTCAACCGCGCCGAGAGCTCTAAGATAATCGCCGACAAATTTAAAGTGAGTCAGGTCGAGGCGGAGCAAACCTACGCCACTCTGGTCAAATTGCTCAACAAAGACGGCCGGCTCGATCCCAAGATCGCCCGCGGCTATCTCGACCTCCT
>VBLN01000481.1 GCA_005878685.1 Deltaproteobacteria bacterium
TGATGCTCACGATCCTCTATCACGGCGCCATGGGGCCTCAAACCTATCTGAGGCTCCTGCTTGCGATTTGTCTCACTCTCTTTTCGCTCGTAGTCACAACCGCTCTAGCCCTGGTCTTCTCGACATTCTCGACCCCGGCGCTCTCCGCTGTCTTTACTTTCTTTCTCTGGGTCAGCGGGCACTTCAGCACAGAACTCCTCGACTTCGGTAACCTGGCAAAGAGCGCAATGCTGAAGTGGATCACCAGGGTGCTGTATTACTCTCTCCCCAACGTGTCGGATTTCAAGATTGTCGGCAGCGTGAACGTAATTCAAAGTGTGGCCTACTCGCAGCCCATTCCTGCGGGAGCGGTCGCCTGGGCGATGGTTTACGGCCTCGTCTATTCAGGAGTGCTGTTGATCATTGCGATTCTGATATTTTCGCGCCGGGACTTCAAATGAATATGCCATTCGGGAAAGTCACCACGCTTCCAAATTTCCCCGCGGGTGATTTAATTTCGGTTGCGCTTCGGGGGAGAAATCTGGAGAAGTGGTGACTCTCCCGTCCAGGAGTGAGATGAATTCGTGGTACCGGGAAGCGATCCTGTGGGTGTTGTGCATCGCCGGGATGGCGTTGATCAAGCCGGTGCAGGATCGAGTGGACTCTCACTTGAAGGGGCCCTCACAGCTGCTGGACGTTCTCTACTTCGGCTCTCCTCAGACCGTAAAAAGATTGGCCCTGGGTTACGAAAGCCTGTTGGCGGATATCTATTGGATGCGGGCCATCCAATACTATGGCCGCCGAGAGGAGGCGGCGCGAAGGCCGGTGCGATTCGGCAACCTGGGCGCGCTTCTGGATATAACAACCACACTGGATCCCATGCTCATGGAAGCATATCGTTTCGGGGGCACGTTTTTGGGTGAGCCCGAGCCTGTGGGAGCCGGCCGGCCCGAGGAGGCAATCCGGCTCATCGACAAAGGGATTGCTGTCTATCCTCACGATTGGCGCTTGCAGTTTGACAAAGGCTTTATCTACTTCTGGTATTCGAAGGACTACCGGAGTGCAGGAGAGGTTTGGTTGGCCGCGAGCCGCGTTCCCTCCGCCCCCGGCTGGCTCAAAGGCCTGGCCGCGATGGGTCTATCGAAAAGCGGCGCGGTGGAGACAGCTCGTCTGCTCTGGCAAAGGCAGTATGAAGAGGCTGATCGCGCCGACCTGAGGGAGAACGCGCTCAAGTATCTTCAAACGATGGATACTGATGAGGCGTGTTGGACGCTGGAGTTTTTCGTTGAGAAGTATCAGAAGCGATTCGGTGTCCGCCCTGCGCGCCTTCAGGAGTTGATCACCGCAGGGATGTTCAAGACTCTACCCCACGACCCGTCTGGCGTCCCCTACGACTATGATCCAACGACCGGTCTTGTGCGGTTGAGCCCCAACAGCCGCGTGGGGCACCTGAAGATGCCTTTCGATTATCGAGATTCCTTCCGGGCGAAGCTGGCCCAGCTCTACGGCCCCAATTAGAGCTTCGCTATCACCCCGCCCCTCCCCGGCCGGGGCTGGAGGGCCATGCGGCTGTGAGAGCGAGTCCATCCATTGTCCCGAGCGTGCGGCGGACGATTAACCGACAAAACGTGCGGGTGATTCGAGGGATGTCACGCACTAACAGCCCAGCCACGGATTACACGAAAAAGACTCCATATTGAAAGAGCAAGAATATTTCAGAAAAAAATCCGTGTTAATCCGTCCCAGTGCGCTTCCAGAAGCTCGAAGCGCCTCTTCTCTTCCCGCTTGTACTTCTCTTGATCCGGATAAAGCCTTTTTATGATTTCCGGTTCCATGCTGTTGTCGCCGAAAGCATGCCAGTTTTTGAAAACGAGCACGGTCATGAAGGTCCAATCAGCGCGGCCATCGCCGTGAAAACGAGGTGTGTACGCCTCCACTCTCAGCAGACGCCCTCCCTTCACCTGCGCTTCCAGCACCGGGTAGTGGTTCCTGCGGAACAGCTCCAGGAACTCCTCCTGGTATCCCCACCTGACTCTGTAGAAGTAGGCAACGGTCACCGATCTTTCAGACGCGCTTTCCTGGGCCCGCGCCGGGCCAGGCCATGCTCCGGGCGTGAAGCAGTGCGCCAGAAGGAAAAGGACTGCAATGGGTCCGAGAGAGATTGCGCGGCGTCTCATTTTGGTTATTCTCCTCCTTCCAGTATGAACTTCCGACTCTAAAATCCCGTATATTCTACCGGTATGGGCGGTCTAACGAGAATTTTGTTCTCGTTTCAAGAATCCGGAATCCAGAAGACAGGAGTCAGAAGTCAGTAGTCAGAAGCTGGGATATAGGGGGCGCGTTTTTAGTAAATGGCCCCAACTAATGTGTACTTTTCTTTTGGATTCTGGCTTCTGACTCCTGACTCCTGGCTCCTATATCCCGCTTGCGGGATGGCTAGCCATTAGAGGTTGATGATGGCGTCTCTGCATACTCTTGCTTTCGTTCTGGGAGCATCCTTCGCTTCCGGGCTGAATTTGTATGCGACCCTCGCCACGCTGGGTCTTCTTCAGCGCTTCGGCGTCATCCAGCTTCCTCCCGGCCTGCAAGTTCTGGCAAACCCCGTCCTTCTCGGCGTCGCTGTGTCATTGTATGTAGTCGA
>VBLN01000480.1 GCA_005878685.1 Deltaproteobacteria bacterium
CTCGGTCGAAAATGTCAGCAAGGAATTCCACGCGCGGGGGAAAGAAATCCTAGCGCTCGACTCCATAAGTCTTTCCGTCAAAGAGGGAGAATTTCTCACCGTTGTCGGCCCCTCTGGGTGCGGGAAGTCCACACTGCTCAATCTCATCGTCGGTCTGCTTCAGGTCAGCTCCGGGCGCATTCTTTTCCGGGGTCGCCCCATCAACGGCATCAATCCAGAGATCGGCTACGTGACACAAAAGGACAATCTTCTCCCCTGGCGGACTCTAATAGAAAACGTGGAGATCGCGCTGGAGATCAGGGGCATCGACAAAAGCAAAAGAAGAGGCCGTGCGCACCAGTTGATAGAACGCGTGGGCTTGAGCGGCTTTGAAGATCATTATCCCCACGAGCTTTCCGGAGGCATGCGCCAACGCGCCAACATCATTCGTACCTTGATCTACGATCCGGAGTTGATCCTGATGGACGAGCCTTTCGGACCCCTGGACGCCCAGACGAGAATCGTGTTACAAGAGCAGCTGCTGAGCCTGTGGTTTACAAACAGAAAAACCATTATTTTCATCACCCATGACCTGGTTGAGGCGATCACCCTGGCCGACCGAGTCGTGGTGATGACATCGCGTCCCGGAAAAGTTAAGCAAATCGCCGAGGTATCCATAACGCGACCGAGAGATGTCTACCGGATTCATGAGCACCAAGAGTTCCGCAAGATTCATCAAAGTCTGTGGAATGAGCTCAGACCCGAAGTGAAAATAGCCCAAGGATAAAAACGAGGAGGTTGTCCCATGAGGAAGATGATTCTTGTTCTCGTCGTCGCCTTCCTTTGTTGGTTGCCGGCTTTCCCGGCAGCTGAGGCACAGTCCCTAAGGAAGGTAAGACTAACGATGCCGGTGGTGGCTATTTCCATGACCCCCGTCTACCTGGCTCAGGCCAAGGGCTACTTCACCGAGGAGGGCTTGGAGGTAGAGACAACCACCACGCAAGGCGGCGGCCCCGATATTCGGGCGGTCATTGCTGGCGAGGCGGATTTCAGCTTCACCACAGGGGACAACGTGATCCTCGCCTACCAGGAGGGGAAACCTCTCGTTATGGCAATGAGTGGACTTCACCGGCTCTTCATCAACTGGGCCATACACAAGGAGGCTGCCAAGGCCAAGGGAATAGCGGAAACCACTCCGTTAGCAGAAAAACTTAAAGCCATGAAAGGACTTACGGTCGGTGTAACCAACCCGGGCGCCTTGACTGCCCATCTGGCAGCCTTTGTAATCCGCAAAGCCGGCTATGCGCCACAACAAGACGTAAAAATTATCCCCGTTGGCGCCGGTCCAACTTGGATTGCAGCGCTTGAAAATCGAAAGGTCGATCTCGCCTTAACGGCGCCTCCGGTGCCGGAGACCGCCGTGCAGCGCGGCTTTGCGATCATGTTCATCGATAACACTAAGGGTGAAGACCCGTCGGTTGCCGAATTTCTGATGGAAAATCTCGTCGCGCGGCCGGAAACTGTAAAGAAGGATCCCGAACTAGTGCGCAAGATGGTCCGCGCACTGGTCAAGGCAAACAAGTGGGCCCTAGGCAGCACCCCCGAGCAGGTTGCCGATGCATTGAAGCCCTCTCTGGGAAAAACTGAACCAGCCATTCTCCTGGCCGGAGTGAAATCTGTCCTTCCGGCCTTGAGCCCGGACGGACGGATAACCGAACGGAGCGTACAGATCACGCAGGATATCCTGGAACAAGCTGGGATACTCAAAAAAAGGGTGGTCTACTCTGAGGTCGTCAGTAACGAATTTCTGCCGAAATGATTTCTCGGGGTCGTCTCTTAATCTACCGTCTTCTCTTTGGCCTCACGCTCCTGACGCTTTGGGAGCTGAGCTCGGGAAGATTCATCGATCCCTTTTGGGTCTCCAGCCCGTCGCGGGTCTTTGTCTATCTTTGGGAAGTCACAGCGGATGGCTCTATTTTTGGTCATCTCGCTGTCACCCTCTATGAAACCTTCGTTGGCTTTTTTATCGGGGCCGTGGCCGGCATCGGATTTGGATTTCTCTTGGCCAGAAGAGAAACCCTAGCCCAGATCCTCGACCCTTATATCGTCGCTTTCAACGGAATTCCTCGGATAGCGCTCGCTCCCATATTTATCATCTGGTTCGGCATCGGACCCAATTCCAAGGTCATCCTCGTGGTGATTGTGGTCTTCTTCCTGACCTTCTTTAATACCTACTCTGGAGTCAAAGGGGTCGATATAGAACTCAAAAATATCCTGCGCATCATGGGAGCGAATGAACGGCAAATACTTTCCAAGGTCACGATCCCAGCAACCATTCCCTGGATCACCACCGGACTCAAACTTAGCGTCCCCTATGCCTTGGTCGGCGCTGTGGTTGGCGAATTCATCGCCGCGAGCAAAGGCTT
>VBLN01000088.1 GCA_005878685.1 Deltaproteobacteria bacterium
ATGCGCCATCCTAAGCCAACGGAGGAGGAGATTCGCCACGCCCTTGACGGCAATCTCTGTCGCTGCACGGGTTATCAGCATATCGTGGATTCGGTTCAGTATGCGGCAAAAAAATTGACGCACAAGGCGCTAGGCTCCGCCTAAGGCGGAACAGCAATAGAATTTTGCACCCACTCTAAAATCCAAAAGCGAAAACTCTAAAATTTGGGAGAGAGCCATGCCGGTCAGTAAGATGGTGGGCGCCAAGGTGAAGCGGCGCGAAGATCCCAGACTCATTTCCGGACTCGCCCACTACGTGGACGACATTATCCTTCCGAATACGCTCCACGTAGCCATCCTGAGGAGCCCTTATGCCCACGCGCGGATCAAAAGCATTGAGACAGACGCCGCCCTCAAACAGCCCGGTGTCGTTGCTGTCATCACCGGGGCGGAGATCCGCGACAAGATCGGTTTGATCCCGGTTGCGAGCGACAATCCCAGTCTCAGGGTCCCTAAACACTACGTTCTCGCGGTCGATAAGGTCTGCTATGTCGGCGAGGGGGTGGTGGCTGCGGTCGCCGAGGATCGATACGCAGCTCGGGATGCCTTGGATCTGATTCGCGTCGATTATGAGCCTTTGCCTGCCGTCTCAGATCCGGAAAAGGCGCTGGCTGCCGGGTCGCCGGTCATCCATTCTGAATGGCCGGACAATGTGGCTTTTCGTTGGTCTCTCAAGCAGGGAAATTTGGCGGGCGCCTTCAAAGAGGCGCACAAGGTTGTGAGACAGCGGCTTGTCCACCAGCGCCTGGCGCCGATTGCGATCGAGCCGCGTGGAGTCCTGGCCCGCTACCTTCCTGGAGAAAAAGAACTCACCCTTTGGTCCTCGACGCAGATCCCGCACCTACTTAAGACACAGCTCTCTCTAATGCTCAAGCTGCCGGAGAATCACGTGCGGGTGATCGCTCCCGAAGTAGGCGGAGGATTCGGGAGCAAGCTCAATGTCTATGCTGAAGAGGGGCTGATCGGCTACCTGGCTTTGAAGCTCAACCGGCCGGTCAAGTGGATCGAAGGGCGAAGGGAAAACATTCAAACAACTATCCACGGTAGAGGACAGGTCGGCGAAGCGGAAGTTGCGGTGAAAAAGGATGGGACGATTCTAGGACTGCAATACAAAGTGATTGCGGATATCGGCGCCTACCATCAGCTTCTCACCCCCGGCATTCCGCCGCTGACGGGCCTCATGCTTTCTGGCTCCTATAAGATTCCCGCTATTGCCATGGAAATCACGGGGGTTTTCACGAATAAGATGGCGACGGACGCTTACAGGGGCGCGGGGAGGCCGGAGGCGACCTACGTCGTCGAGCGGATGATGGATCGGGTCGCCCAGGAGTTGGGTATGATGCCGGTCGAGATCCGCAAGAAAAATTTTCCCAAGCCCAAGGAGTTTCCCTTTAAGACCGCGACCGGTCTTGCCTATGACAGCGGCAACTATCAGGCGGCGCTCGATAAGGCGCTTAAGCTTGCCGGCTATGAGAAATTGCGGCGCGAGCAGAAGAAGCTGAGAAGTCAGGGGAGATATCTGGGGATCGGCCTTTCCACCTATGTCGAAATCTGCGCCATGGGCCCCTCGGCGGCCATGCCGGCAGGCGGCTGGGAGTATGGGGCGGTGAGAGTAGAGCCGACTGGAAAGGTCACGGTTCTGACCGGAGTTTCGCCGCACGGACAGGGGCAAGAGACCTCTTTCGCTCAGATCGTCGCCGACCAGTTAGGTGTCGATTTAGATGATATTACGGTGATCCACGGCGATACCTCAGTGGTGCCAAGCGGCATCGGCACCTTTGGGAGCCGCGCCACTGCGGTCGGCGGGACTGCTATCTATCAAGCGGCGGAAAAGGTCAAAGAGAAAGCGCGGGAGATTGCCGCCCATCTCTTCGAGGCGGATCCGGAGGATCTCAACTTTTCTGAAGGAAGATTCAGCGTCAAAGGCGTGCCGAAAAAAGGGCTCACGATCCAGCAGATCGCGCTGGAGGCTCACATGGCCAGAAAGCTTCCTAAAAAGATGGAGCCTGGCCTCTCCGCTACCTCCGTTTTTGAGCCCTCCAACTTTACCTTTCCGTTCGGCACGCACATCTGTGTGGTCGAAGTAGAGCCGCAAACCGGAAGGGTCGAAATCAAAAAATATGTCGCGGTAGACGATTGCGGCAGAGTGATCAATCCCCTGCTTGTCGATGGGCAGATCCAGGGCGGCATCGCTCAAGGTCTGGGACAGGCCCTTTTCGAAGAAGTCGTCTACGACGAGAATGGCCAGCTCTTAACCTCGAGCTTGATGGACTACGCCCTTCCCAGGGCAGTGGATTTGCCGCATCTTGATTTAGCCCGCACGGAGACACCGACCCCGGTGAACCCTCTGGGGGTCAAGGGAGTGGGCGAGGCAGGGACGATCGGCTCCACGCCGGCGATTGTGAATGCCGTGGTGGATGCGCTCGTTCCCTTCGGGGTGACCCACATCGACATGCCACTTAAGCCGGAAAAGATCTGGCGGCTCTGCCAGACTAAAGAGCCTGCGCAAGCGAGAGGTGGAAGATGATTCCGGCTCCGTTTGATTATGTGAGGCCGACGACCTTGGATGAGGCGATTCGTCTCCTCGCTGCGAACGGAGATGAGGCCAAACTTCTCGCTGGAGGGCACAGTCTCCTTCCCCTGGTGAAGCTCAGGCTCGCCAACCCGAAGATCCTGATCGATTTGAGTCGCATTTCAGGTCTGAGCGGCATTCGACAGGAGGGCGATCAGATCATTATCGGCGCTTTGACCACCCATTATGAGATTGAAAGCTCTGAGCTGCTCAAACAGGCTTGCCCGCTGCTTCCGGAGACGGCGCGGATGATCGGCGATGTTCAGGTGCGCAATCGCGGGACCATCGGAGGGAGCTTGGCGCACGCCGATCCGGCGGCCGACTTGCCCGCGGCCATCCTGGCTTTGGGAGCGGAGCTGCGGCTGACAGGAAGTGACGACGAGAGATGGATTAAGGGCGAAGATTTCTTTCTCGATCTTATGACTACGGTGCTCAAACCTACCGAGATCATCACCGAGATTCGAGTTCCTGTTCTGAGCGGGCGCTTTGGCACGGCCTATTTGAAGATGCCCCAAAAGGCCTCCGGCTTTGCCATCGTAGGCGTGGCTGTCTGGATTAAGGTCGAAGATAAGGCGTGCACGGCTATCGGAGTTGGGGTCACCGGCCTTGGCGCCAAACCCTTTCGCGCCAAGGAGGTCGAGAAAAAGCTCTGGGGAAAGAGAATCGACCACACCTTCATCGACGCCGACGCTTCTCATGTGGATCACGGGATTGATCCCCTGGACGACATTCACGCCTCCGCCCCGTTTCGCGCTCATCTGGCGCGGGTCTATACGCATCGGGCCATTCAAGAGGCGGTAAAAAGGGCGGGCGTTTCAATGCCAAGTAGATAATTTTCATTTAACTCAGTCGGAGGGCTCGTGCTGGAAGAAATCTTTGGCCCTTGGCGGAACTACGCGCTTTTTGTCCTGCGATTGTTCGTCGGAATAGTTTTTCTGACGCATGGCGCGCTCAAACTTTTCGGCGGGCTTGATATCTTTGCGGGCTATCTTGCGCGGCACGGCGTCCCAATGGCCGGACTCATGGCGCCGGCTGTTGCCGGCATAGAGTTCTTCGGTGGCCTGGGGATTCTTCTTGGAACCGGGACGCGAATGGCTGCTGGCGATGCTCACCGTGACCCTGACGGTTGGATTTGCCGGCGGCTACGACTTTAATCTCGCTCTCATGGGTGGTCTCCTTTGTCTCCTGCTTGCTGGTCCGGGAAAACCCGCCATGGGCGGAGACTTGTAATGGCCTTTGCGTAAAGGTGAGAGATGGAAATTGAAAAGAAGCTGCAAGCTTTGGGTTTTAAGTTGCCAAACCCGCCGGTGCCGGCCGCCAACTACATCGGCTATGTACGGGTCGGCAATCTCTTATTCGTGGGCGGTAATATCGGCCGCATCAATGGGGAACTGAAGTACGCGGGCAAAGTCGGCGATAAGGTTACGCTCGAGCAAGCCTACGAGATGGCGCGCCATTGCGCGCTCAATCATCTCGCCATCATCAAGGCGGCGCTCGGCGATCTGGACAAGGTAGAGCGCATCGTGAAGGTGCTTGGCTACGTGAACGTAGCTCCGGGCTTTACCGACATGCCGAAAGTCATGAACGGGGAGTCGGATTTGTTGGTCCAGCTCTGGGGCGAGCGGGGGCAGCATGCTCGCGCCGCCGTCGGCGTCGCCTCTCTCAGCGGGGAAGCTCCGGTAGAGACGGAAGTGATCGTCCAGATTCGGGAGTAGCCCCTTACGGTTCACTCCAAACTCAGCGCCCGCGCGGGATTCACGCATCCCACTCGCTTCACTTCGTCTTTGGTCAGCCCGCCTTCGTGCAGCATACCGAGAAACATTCGCATAAGCTCTGGCGGGTTTGGGCTGTAAGGGCGGAAATAGTCGGTGCTGGCAACGACCTGATCGAGGCCGATCGTTCGGATCTTCGATACGAGTTCCGCCGAGTCCATTCTTCCTGGCGCCAACTGGGTCCAACAAACTTCCAGAAAAGCTCCCATTTCTCCGGCCCGTTTAAGGGCGTCGAGCGGCGCATCGATGAACACGCTGAGCGGGTGGTTGATGACGAATCCTTTAAAACCGATGTCGCGCGCTGCCTGGGCAAAGGCAAGCGATTCCTGCCAGGAGACGTGTCCGCTGCCGAGAACGAGGTTGTGACTTTTACAGCATTCGATCAGCTCTTTCGCTTTCGGAAGAAGTCTCCCTCCTTCGTCTGTGAAAACAAAGCCAGGATTCTCGATTTTGTCAAAATCCTTGTAGATGGAGCGGATCCGGTGGCTGAAACCCTTGCGCAGAATATCATTGCGTGCGCTCCAGGTTGGGAGGAAGACCATCTTTCCGCCTAAGGCGGAGCAGGCCTCGATGACGCAGGTATTGGGTCCTCCAGCCGTAACGTTCATCGCCACGCTGGACCAGAGGGAGACGTTGGTTTTTACTGAGCTTACGATGTAGGGCACCACGTTGATCGTCGGCCACCAGTGAGACTTCAAGACCACGCCCCGCATTCCCATTGCCTCGGCCTTGGGGAGCCAGCCCGGCTCGGGCTCGCGCTTAAGTTGCTCGAGTGAAAACTCGATGTCCAAGTGACAGTGGAGATCGATCGCGCCCTCGATCAGTTCGTCATATAAAGTCATAAGAGTCGCTCCAACAATTTTTCGCAATAAGTTCCAGCGGCACTCTAGTCCTGCCATGCTCGAACTGTCAAGCATTCGGGCAGCGAAAAGGGGGATAGATTCTGGTTGCGGCAAGGCACGATTTACTGCTAAGAGATCTTTGCGAGACCACTCAATTTGGAAAGGAGATTGACGATGGAAGGTTGGATGAAACAGTTCGCTCTCATAGTGCTGGTTCTGTTTATGTTTGTCGGCCTCGGTTGCGGGAAGGATGAAAAGAGTACGGCCGACAGGGATGCCGAAATTAAGAAAGCACTCCAGGAAGGAGCGCAAAAGGAGCAGAAGATGTACGAAGGGATGCAGAAGGGAGTGGAAAATTTAGAGAAGACGATGAAGGAGCAAAAAGAAAAAAGCAAGTAGCGCTTAGCTGTCCTTGCTAACGGTTCTTCGTTAAGCTTGCGGGTGAATCGTTCGGGGTCATCTCAAACACGACGCGGTCTAACAGAGGAGGGGAATCACGTAGGGTCAGAACCTCGCGCCGGAGCTTCTCTTCCGTCACCTGTCGCACCCGACAACGGAACTTGGCGCCGTCCACAGAGACCTCCGCGTCTGGATTCTTGACGAGATTTCGGCACCAGTGTTTTCTCTCGATGCTGGCAGAGGAGGCATAGAATCTTCCGTCAAGGTACACCAGCCGAAGCTCGACTGGGCAAAGGAGACCGGTGCTCCTGCCGATGGTAGTTAGCTCTGCAACGAAGACAGATCCGTTTCGAAGGTTCATTCGTGCAGCTTCAACGAGCGTCTCGTAATATAATCGCTCTCCTATTTCCCTTCAAGCTTCCTTAGAGAACTTGAACTTCCTTCCTTCTAAAGATAAGTCTGGCGTGTTCCGGGGGGAAGACTTCAACTTCTGGGAGGTCGGCTATGGCACAACTCAAGTCAAACCAAAATTCGACTTCTACAGCTCGGCTAGCGAGTGGCATGACAGTGTTTCGAGCGCTTCCGAAGACAAAGGGAAAACGGCCCGCGGTCATTCTCCTCCATGAGAGATACGGAGTCGATCAGCACACGAAGGATTTGACTCTCAAGTTGTCCCAGGCCGGCTATGTGGGCTTGGCGCCCGATCTCTTTTCCCGGTTCACCGGTGACAGAAAGGCTTTGCAGCAGGGCGCCGTGAGAGTAGAACTCCGGGACAATGAAGTCCTTAAAGATTTGGCTGAAGCGATCGATTATTTGAAAAAACTCAGCGCCGTGGACGGTTCCAAGATCGCCATCATCGGCGTTTGCCAAACGGGCCGCCAATCTTTACTGCTTGCCGCGCACGGGAATGATATTTCCGCTTCCGTGGTGCTTTATGGGGCCGTGGGCGGAAGGGAGTGGGAGACGAACGAGCTCCGGCCGGAGCCGGTGGAGCATCTGATCGAGCAGCTTTCCTGCCCCGTGCTAGGCATTTTTGGTGAGGCCGATCATATCATTTCCGTGGACGACGTTCTCAAATTTCGCGGTAGCCTCGAACGATCCAAGAAGAGCTATCATGTCCGCCTTTACCGCGACGCTCCCCACGGCTGGCTCAACGACACGATGCCGGGAAGGTATCGCAAGGAAGCGGCGAAGGACGCATGGCAGCTGATCCTTTCCTTCCTCAAGAAGACGTTCGGCGGCGGGTGGGATCGAAGGAGAATTCTCTGGACTTTCGAGAGCGATTATTCTCCCAGCTACGACTTTAAGAAGAACGTCCGGCTTGAGTAGGAGCCCAGAGCAGGGAGAACTATGAGCGGTCGAGTCACGCTGATTAGCTTGCTCCTGTTCCTGGTGATTTCCTTTTTACAAGATCGGTTTACGCTTTCTGCTGCCGAGCGCGTCATGGTCGCGACTCCGAGCCGCGGCCTCTTTGAGTTTCCCGTGGTGGTCGCGCTGCGGAAAGGATATTTCAAGGACGAAGGTTTGGAAGCCGACAAGATTCAGATGCAGCCGCAGATCGCCGTCAAGGCGCTGGTGGCTGGAGATGTGGATTACCTGCTGGCGTGGGGATCGGCGCTACGCGCCGCGGTCACAGGAGTTCCGATCAAGGCGGTGGTCGGCATGGCCTCACGGCCCCTGCATGTTCTGATCACCAGGCCGGAGATCAAAAGCGCCAAGGATCTTAAAGGCAAGACTATTGGCGTCGATTCCGTCGCCGGCACGGTTGATTACCTTTCGCGTGTGGCAGCGAGGCACTTTGGCCTCGAGCCGGACAAGGACGTCAAGATTATCGTCACCGGCGAAAGTCCTCTGCGTTTGGCGGCGATAAGAGCGGGCTCCATCGACGCCACGCCCATCGACGTCGCCTTTGCTGTGAAAGCGGAAGATGAAGGGTTCAAGCGGCTGCTATACTTGGGCGACATCATCGATCTTCCCCTCTCGGGCATCGCGGTCATGGACAAGAAGCTCCAGACGGAGCGGGAGCAGGTTAAAAAAGTTGTCCGCGCCACGTTGCGCGGCACTCGCTTCATGAAGCAGAATCGCGCGGAGACCCTGCAGATGCTCTCCGACTATCTCCGCATCACGCCTTCTCAGGCCGCGAAGGCCTACGACGCTTCCATCAATTCCTTTGCCGACGACGGTATCATTTCCGACAAGGGTATTAGCTTGGATGTGCAGCTAACCAAGGAGCGACTCAAAATCACCAAAGAGATCCCGTTGAGCCAACTGGTCGACTGGAGCCTTTTGAAAGAGATCAGGGAAGAAAAATCCAGGTAAATCTGCTCTATTAGAGGAAGCATTGCAGAAAACATTTTTGTTGACCGCATTGGCAGCTCTCCTTCTTGGCGGCTGCGCGACAGTGCTCCCGATGCCTGAGCACACGCTGGTCTTAGGGGAAGTCGGGTACATTGCCAGCAGGGACGAAATATTCAAGGGTCTAAAACTTGGACCCGACGACGTGCCGCCGCCGAAGGCATTTGTCGAACAATGCAGCCCCGACGAGAACGCCGTTACGGATGGCAGTTTCGTTCTCGTCAGATACTACTATTACTGGCAAAACGTTCCTTCCGGGATAGTGCACCAGGGCGCCAGGTGGGCGGTCGTGCCTACCGCACTTGCGATAAAGCTTGGCAACGTGGTCGAGGTGGAATTGTCAGCGGGCAAGACAAACCCCCAGTTTCGATGTTCGACCATCAGCAGAATCCGTTTCGAGGACCTCAAAGCCGGTCAATGCGAGTACCGGCAAGACCCACACATCCCGTTTGACACGTCCCTGACTTCCGTAAACCCTGCGGGTGGGCCGGGAGCCGCGGCGTTTTACTGCCCTCACGTAGAGGCGGAAGGTTGGGAACAGTTTTCCATGGGTGTTAACGGCGGCTCTGCCTGGAGAAAAAAGCCGAGTGTCGCTCCCCCTCCGATGGAATGAGGGGCAGGGCTTTCAATCACACGATTGCAGTCCGAAACCCTATGGCTGCAATTGCTGGGCGTACAAAGACTGGAATATGCTGGCCAGCATATTCTATAGTTATCTAGATCGCGTATGACAAACATTTCGGTCGTCATTTTGATGATTTTCATGATCGGATGCGCCGGGGTAACACCGCAAGAAAGCCTCGAAGGTGTTGATCTTAATGCTAAAGACCAAAGTTGTATCCGAGAGTGTACCGGGACCTATTCGTCATGTATCTCCAACGCTTCTATTTCAGGAGGCAATCGATTAGTTGCAAATGACGTAATCAGAGCCTGCGGTGGCGCTTTGAGAATATGCTCCAGTACCTGCCCTGGTCGATGACTTGATGTATGCACGACTTAGGTAAGGATCCAATAATCAATGCTGTCCACAACGGTATAAAGCGCGGCATCCGCGTGGCCCTGGAGCACGATTGCCTTGGATCGGCAGTGATCCTGATTCTATGTGGGGTTGATGCTATGGCTTATCTTGACATGCCTGCCAGTCAGCACGACGCGACTCGCAACGACTTCGTGAGATGGGCAGAGCAATACATCAAGTTTCCTTGTAATGAGCAGCTTACCGGCTTGGATTTGTATGGAGCTCGGTGCGCCATGCTACACAACTACGGTACAGCTTCCGACCTAAGCCGCAAAGGAAAGTGTCGCCAGGTCGGCTACATGGACGAGTCTGTCCCGGAAGTTCGCTTTGATCCCAACGTATCGAAGGATTTGGTTCTTGTATCTGTCCCTGCGCTCGCGGATGCGTTCTTTTCCGGTGTGGACAAATTCCTTGTCGATTTGTTTGCCGTTAAGAAGAAGGCTCCTATCGCGGAGCAACGGCTGAAGAAACTGGTCCAAGCCATTCCTTTCAAGCAGGCGAAAACAGGTGCAGTTTAACTCGGGGCTTCAGGCCGATCGGCGAAGCGACGGCTGAGCTGACCCTAAGCTACTTGGCACCAAAAAAGGATTTTCCTATCTTTCACCGAGTTAGTAGGAGACATTAAATGGAGTTCTCAGCGAAAAAGTCTATTCCCCGACTCGTTGTCAGTGTCTCAGTGGCGCTGTCCATCGTCGTGCTATTTACCCAGCTTGTCGTCTACGCCGATCCGATACCGAAGGGCTGGCAAGCGAGCAACATGAAGGCGATCGGCTACAGCGGCCTCGATGGTCGCGGCGGCGCCTTCAAGATGGCGATTCGCCGCGTGGCGGACCGCTGGTACCTCTACATGGGTCACGAATGGCATCGGGGCTGGTCTATTATCGACGTGACCGACGCGACGAACCCGAAGTACGTAAAGTTCGTCGAAGGGCCGGATAACACCAACACGATCCAGATGGAGTTCCACGACAACATCATGGTGACGGCGCTGCAGAGAAAGCAACCGAACTGGGGCGGCGATCCGAACCGGCCCAACGAAGAAGGCGTGCTCATCTGGGACATCAGCGATCCGGTGAACTGGACGCAACTCTCGCACTGGAAGACGGGAAGCACTGGTGTCCACCGCATTGGATACCCGGGCGGCAAGTATGTGAATCTCACGGCGGCGATTCCCGGCTATTTAGGTCGTATCCTCGTCTTTCTCGACATCAGCGATCCGAAGAATCCGAAGGAAGCGGGACGCTGGTGGATGCCGGGACAGAAAGAGGGCGAGCAGCCCAAACTGAACGCCACGTTTCACGGGCCGGCGATTATCAGCGACGACGGCAAGACCGCGTACATGGGGTACGGTCCGGCAGTGGTCATTCTCGACATCAGCGACATCTCCAAGCCCAAGCTGATCGGTCAGCTCACTATCAGCCCACCGTTCGGTGGTATTCCGGCGCACGACGTCCTGCCGATTCCAGGGAAAAATATGCTCTTTGTGCATGGCGAGGCGACCGGCGGTGGAGACACGC
>VBLN01000089.1 GCA_005878685.1 Deltaproteobacteria bacterium
CGGTTCCGTTGACAAGCACCCAATCCTCGCTCTTCAGTACTCCCGCTAGCTCACTAAAGAGACGGTTAGTGGAAACCGGCTTCGCGTCCCATTGGGCGCGGGTTTCCTTCGCCAGAGCTTCGTCTTTCTCTTTGCGGAGCTTGCTCCACTCCCGACGCCTCGCTTCGATCTCAGATTGCTTTTGCTTCAAAAACTCTCTTTCGTCGCTCAACCGGCGCATCAGTTCGGGAAGGAAGACCGAGGTGTCGGCCGAGATGGATAGATCAACTTGCCGCAGCTTATAAAAATCGGTGGACCAGCTACGCACCAGAAGGTCCTCAAGCCCCACATTGATTATTTTGCTGCCCGGAGAGAGAAGAGGGATCGGGACCCGCTGTCCCATTGCTTGATTGCGTTTGCTCACCGCGCCGTGAAGATCGCCGACGTCTAACGCGAGCACGAGGTCACAACGAGAGAACACCTTCTCCTCCATTCCTGAGAGATTGAGCGAATGGTTCGTTGGGAAGTTAAAACGAGACCCGCGGTCGAGCACAGGAATAGCAAGAAGATCCGAGAGCTCCCGAAGGGCGCGAAATCCCCGCTCGTGCCGGCCTACAGCATCGGCTATGATCACGGGCGCTTTCGCCTGCATCAGCCAGTCGGTGACCTTCCGGAATCCCTCCTCCGGAGCTTGAAGCGAAAGCGCGGCGGGGTATCGCGCCAAATCAGGCGCGGAGATCTCATCGCCCAACTTCTTTTCCTGTACATCCACGTCATAGCAGAGATAAACAGGTCCGGTTGGCTCGGCGGTGGCGAGTCGATAGGCGCGAATAAACGAGTCGGGGATCGCCTCCACGCTTCCCGGCTGATCGTCCCATTTGACAAAGTCCCGCACTAGATTTCCCTGGACGAGCGCCGTGTGAGTCCAATCCATTCCCGGCCTGCGGTTGGTCGAATCCACGGGGCCGGTCCCGCCGAGAACAATGACCGGCAAGCGGTCGCACCACGCATTGTAGATAGCCATCGTCGCGTGCTGCAGCCCGACGACGTTGTGGATCGCCGCCGCCATGGGCTTGCCCTTGGCCCGCGCGTAGCCGATGCCCATGCCGACGGCGATCTCTTCGTGGCAGACGAGAATCGTTTCGGGCTTATGGTTGCCGCCATAGTTCACGAGAGAATCATGCAGCCCGCGAAAAGAAGAGCCGGGATTCAAAGCCACATACTCGATCTCGAACGCCTTCAACATGTCGACAACCACGTCCGAACCATACTGAGGTCGTGGCCGCTCAGAAATCTTCATTGCCTTCGCCATAAAATCCTCCGCTAATCAGGGAATCTCATGAGGGCTTATAGCGCATCTGGCGGCAGAGAGGCAACGGCATGTGACTAAGCCCACCGAGCAAATAGACAAACTAATCCTCTTGCGCTATAAAACTCTCGGTCCTAAAGATGAATTCAATATCATGAGTGCACAGATCAGGGAATCATGTTAGACCTCCGCCTTTGGCTCGATCAAGTCGAAAAGCTTGGTCAACTGCAAAAGATTGACGGTGTCCACTGGGACCTCGAGCTCTCGACACTTGCCGAGCTTCTGAACGAAAGGTTTGGCGAACAGGGAAAAGCCCGCCCCGCCCTCTTGTTCGACCGGATCATCGACTATCCCAAGGGGTACAGGGTCGCGGCTAATCTGGTTTCATCGTCGGGCAGGCTCTCTTTGACGATGGGCATGAACCCCGGACTAACCGAGTTCCAATTCATTCAGCAATGGCGTCACAAGCTCAAAGAAATAAATCCGATCGAACCTGAGACGGTTATGGATGGCCCGCTTTTAGAAAATGCCTCGACCGGGGCTGATATCGATCTCCTCTCCTTTCCGGTTCCGCGCTGGCACGAGTTAGACGGCGGGCGATACATCGGGACCGATGATCTGGTGGTGACGCGCGATCCTGAAGACGGCTGGATCAACGTCGGAACTTACCGGGTCATGCTTTATGGCAAAGACCGCATCGGTCTCCACATGTCTCCGGGGAAGCACGGGCGAGTTCATCGCGACAAATATTTCCAGGCAGGAAAACCTTGCCCCGTAGCGATCTCATTCGGCCACCATCCGATCTACTTTTTGGTCGCCTCGAGCGACGCTCCTTACGGCGTCAGCGAATATGCCTACGCGGGCGGGATTCTGGGACAACCCTTGAACCTTCTCGCCGGACCGTTGACGGGTCTCCCTCTTCCCGCTGATTCCGAGATCGCCATCGAGGGGGAGCTCATTCCTGGAGAGACTACTGTGGAAGGCCCTTTTGGCGAGTGGACCGGCTACTATGCCAGCAGCCAGAATGAACCGGTCGTTCACGTCAAGGCGGTTTACTACCGCCGGGATCCCATACTCTGCGGCTTTCCTCTGCTTCGGCCGTCGAGCGGCGACAACCTTCACCATTGCCTGATCCGTGCGGCGCACATCTGGAACGCCTTGGACGACGCTGGAGTTCCGGAGATCAAAGGCGTGTGGGTGCACCCCGCCGCCGGAAGGTTCTTAACGATCGTCTCCATCCAACAGCGCTACCCAGGTCACGCCAAGCAGGCCGCGATGATCGCGAGTCAATGTCGCGCCGGCGCGTACTTGGGAAGATATGTGATCGTCGTCGAAGACGATATCGACATCACAAAGTCTGACGACGTTCTTTGGGCACTCTGCAGCCGCTCTGATCCGGAGCGGTCGATAGAGATCCTGAGGCGATGTTGGAGCGGTCCTCTGGATCCGGCGATACCGCGCGAAGAGAAAGGCTTCAACTCCCGAGCCTTGATCGATGCCACCCGGCCTTACGAATGGCGCGAAAGATTTCCCGCGGTAAGCGGCCACAGCGCAGAACTTAAAGACAAGGTGAGAAAAAAATGGGAGAAACTTCTGGGAGAAAGAACCCGGCGAGGTAAGGCATGACAATCAAACTGTCGATTTCTCTGCTCTGCATCGTTTTCTTGTCCGCGCAAAGGGCGTTGCTCTTCGCGCAGGCTCCGCTGCAGAAAGTCACGATCAGCTACTCCAGCAGTGGCATCACCTCGATTGAGTTTTTCATCGCCAAGGAAAAGCAGTTCTTCCGCGAAGAGGGACTGGAGCCCCTCCTAGTCCAGATGTCGGCCAACGCCGCCATCGCTGCGGGAATCACAGGCGATCTAGTCGGCTTGAGCTCCATCGGCAGCGCCATACGGGCGATCCAGCGGGGCGCTCCCTTGCGGGCGGTTTCCGTGAGCCTCCGCCGCCCGCTCTTTTGGCTTGTTGCCCGACCCGAGTATAAGTCCGTCAAGGACCTCAAAGGAAAAGTGCTGGGCACAGTGACTTTCGGAGGAAGCCAGCACACCGCAGCAAGAAGACTGATCAGCTTGGGTGGCCTCGACCCGGACAAAGACATCACGACGATCCAAGCGGGAGAGGAAAGCCGACAGCTCCAAGCTCTGGTTAGCAATGCGATCCAAGCTTCGGCGATCAGCCCTCCGTGGGTGTTGCTGGGCCGCGATAAATACAAGATGAACATCTTGGACAGCGCGATCGACAAGTTCGCCAGCATTCAGAATGGCCTGGCGGTCAGCGTCAAAACCCTTCAGGACAAACCGGATCTGGTGAAGAAGTTGCTGCGCGCAAAGGCCCGGGCAGCGCGCTACTTCGAACAAAACGAACGAGAGGTCAGCGAAATGCTTGCCAAGATGTGGAACACGGACGTCGCGATCGCTCTGGATTCGTACCGGATGTCCAAACCCGCATTCACAGTGACCGGTGTCCCTACAGAGGAGGAGGTTAGGGAATACTTGGCCTTCGACGCGCAGATTCTCAAGCTGTCCCAACCTGTCGCGCCCTCTAGCGTCTTCGACTTCACCATCCAGAGGGAGGTCAACCGCGAGCTGGGCATCAAGTGATATTTTTTCTAAGCCGATTTCATACTGACGTCATGGATTGGAACACGCTGGCGCGTCGCAATCGAAAGATCCGAGCCAACGTATAAGAAGAACAGCCATGGCCCAGAAGATTAAACAATTGATCCGCGAATATCAGCAAGGTCAGATTACGCGGCGGGAATTTATGCGCAAGGCCGCGGCCATTACAGGTAGCTTGGCTGGCGCCAGCGCCTTAATCAATAGCCTGATGCATTCAAACTCCACTGCAGCCGAGGTAGATCTCCACGATCCCGCTTTGGTTTCGTCTGAGATTCAATATAAAGGAACGGGTGGACCGGTTTTCGGCTACCTGGCCCGTCCGGCGACTACGGGAAAACATCCTGCGATCATTGTCATCCATGCGAACCAGGGCCTAAACGATTACACCCGCGACGTAGCTCGCCGGCTCGCCAAGCAGGGATACGTGGCTCTCGCCCCCGACTATCTTTCTCGTCATGGCGGAACCATGAAGGCAAATCCAAAAAGCGAAGGCTTAAATAATATCCGCGAGCTGGCCCCCTGGCAGGCCGTCGCAGAAGATACGGACGCCGGCTTTGCTCATCTCCGGATTCTTCCCGATGTCCGCGGCGACCGGCTAGGTGTGGTTGGATTTTGCTGGGGCGGCGAGATGACCTTCGCTACAGCAACACAAGTCCGCGGACTCAAGGCCGTCGTTGTTTTCTACGGCCGCAGCCCAAATCCTCTCAAGTTAGTGAAAAGCATTCAGGCGCCGGTGCTCGCCCACTACGGAGAAAAAGATCCGGGAGTCAACCACGACATTTCAGCGACCGAAGAGGCGATGAAGAAATATAACAAGTCCTACAGCTATAAGATTTACCCCGGAGCGCAGCATGGATTTCACACCGACACCAACCCCGACCGCTATCACCCCGAGGCAGCGAAAGAGGCTTGGAGTAGAACACTCGACTTCTTTAAGAAGAACCTCGGCTGAGCTTCTCTCCTTGTCATCTCAGATCCTTTGGCTAGTCTTCATCTTTTCTTTGCTTCTCTGTTCCTGCCGTTATCTCTTGAGAACGCGCCGCCCTCACGCGCCACAATTTCGGCCATGATTTCGGACTGAAGAGGAAACAAAAAAGCTAACTATCTTGACAAGACAGTTCAGAGGTATATAAAAATAAATGTGTCCAATCCTCCAAAGGACACACGGGGCAGACGGAGCGCGCACGTCGGAGACCCGTTAAATTAATGGCGGAGGTTTTACATGAAAGAAGTTACTCCACCTGGCTAAGATAGCCCGCCGTCGGCGGGCGGCGCTAACAGGCGCATGGAGTTGCCTGAAGTAGCCTCAACTTAGTGCCCGAAGGCACGAGGTCGCTCTCTAGCGACCCGAAAAAAGACGGAGGCTTTACTTAAATGGACTCGACAGAGTCCGAGGCATTCATGACGCCGAGTGCGTGACGGCGAGCGACAGGCGGGCAAGCGAAGGAGATCGACGAGTTTTGTATGTGGCGCCAAAAGCGCCAGAGACGGGCTAGCTTTCCGGAAGGCTAGCCCGTTCCCTTTTTTCGGACCCGAACTTCCCCTTTTGTTCTTTCCCTGTCTTTTCTCACGCCCAAAGCCATTACCCATTACCCCCCAGGACGGCTCTTGACTCAGACCCGGAAATCAAGCAAACTATCGCCGTTTTGAATAGCGTGAAAGGAGACCTCCCCATGTTGAAAAGAGCGGCCGCGTGGGTTATCGATATCCTCCTAGTTTTATCAATGTTATTGGCCCCTTATCCGGTTCAGGCGCAGCAGGCTGGATCAGAGGAGCCTGGAATAATCAATTACGCAGGTAGTATCGTCTTTTCACTGTTCTATATTCCAGTTAAGCTTGTGACCTGCGTCGGCACACACGTCATAGCCGACACTGCCTACATAGCTACCTACCAGGTTCCCGGAAACTACGAAGGGGGCACAAATGGCAAGGAAATCGGTGAGGTCGCCCGGGGAGCCTGCAGTGGTTCATGGGTGATCACCCCAGATCAAGTCAAGAAGGACTATCAGTGATAGAACCGTCTTGTGCCCGATAGACACATCTTGCCGATTGCAAAAGAATGGACTTTCTGACCTCCCTATTCGGCCGTGCATACGATCACTTACTCTACCCTGTGCTTTCATTTGTCCTTGCCCACCTGGTGACCACACTTCTGATTTTGGCATTGTTGGTTGTATGGGTGGGAATGGCCTACAAGGGCAGGATCAGGTAATGAGCGCGCAATTGGCTTAATTTTCCAGCCGCGGCCTTTCAATTCCCAGGTTTTGCATCTTGTAGGAAAGAATACGTTCAGTAATGCCCAGAGCTCGAGCAGCGTGGGCCTTAGTCCAGCCGCATCTTTCCAAGGTGGATAGGATCATGGATCGCTCCATTTGCTCGACCGCGTCGATAAGGCTCTGCCCTGTTTTGTCTCCCCCGGGCTGAGGAGAAACGCGCAGGACGGCTGGCGGCAGATGGGCCGGTTGAATCGTTTCTTCGTTACAGATAATGACGGCCCGCTCAATCGCATTTTGCAGCTCTCGCACGTTGCCGGGCCAGCTATGTCGGCGGAGTACTTCCATTGCGGTGTTTTCCTGAACGATTTGCTCTTGCCAGGAAGTGCCGCGCAAGCTCGGCAATATCACACTTACGCTCGCGCAGAGAAGAGATTTCGATTCCAATCGTATTGATACGGTAAAAAAGGTACATACGAAAGGTTCCTTTCTGGACAGCTTTCTCGAGGTTGCGATTCGTTGCGCAGATGACGCGCACGTCCACACTGATTTTCTCCTCGCCACCGACGCGCTCGAAGGAACGCTCTTGAAGAACCCGCAGAATCTTAGCCTGAGTCGAGAGCGGCATATCACCGATCTCATCCAAGAAGAGCGAACCGCCATCGGCCTGCTCGAACTTCCCTCGGCGTCGGGAGATAGCGCTTGTGAAAGCTCCCTTCTCATGGCCGAAGAGCTCGCAACGTCTCTGTAAGAGCCGCGCTGTTGACGTCGATGAACGGTCCTTTGGCGCGTGGACTAGCGTAGTGAAGGGCACGGGCTACCAGCTCTTTACCGGTGCCACTTTCTCCGACGATGAGTACTGTGGCCTCACTAGGCGCCGCCTGACGGATGAGTTCGCGCAGTCGTTCCATACTCGGAGAACTTCCGACCAGATGTTCCAGAGCGTGCGCCTCTTCAACTTCAGTTCGCAGCCGCTGCTGGCGCATCATTTTCACTGCATTGGCTAGTGAAACAATCATTCGTTGAAGATCAATCGGTTTTGTCAAATAATCGATGGCCCCACGCTTCATTGCTGTGATCACGTCTTGGATCGACTCAGAGGCGGTCACTACAATGACGGGTGCCTCAGGCAGCTTCTCGCGCAGTTTTGGAAGAAGCTCTAAGCCTGAGGTATCCGGCAAGTTGAGGTCGGTAAGAATAAGATCCGGAGGGGCACCGGAAAGAGCTTTTAGACTATCTCTTCCAGTTGTGACGACGTCAACGATGTATCCTTCCTTCTCGGCTATCGACTTGACCAACCGGCCAGAAGCAACATCATCTTCTACGTACAGGATACGGATCGCCATATTTCCGGTCACCCATTGCGGGAGATTTAGGGTAACCGATCGCAGGTTATTCAGTCAACTCGACTTTTGCTAATCTCCGATCTAACTTCATAACCGAGTCGAAGTGATCTCTCGGGAACCCCAATAGCTAGACGCGAACTGCTTGAATCGGCGAGGGGAGTCTTAACAAGCTATAAGCGACCCTAGACGGCGACACTGCGTTAGATAAGGGAGCGCGTCGAAGAAAAAAAAGAGATTGCCGGTAGATCGCTGGTAGGCCCGGGGGTTGATTACGGCCAACCGAAGACTAAACTGCCGCCTGATCAGACACATTCTCTTGAAAATTTGAGATTATATCGTGCAGGGTTGCCTTCGGAATGAACTAAAGAGGTATTTCTGCCCGATTGATAAAATATTTAACGTACATCAAAGCTCAAAGTTATTGATTTGTGACAATAATTTTTACCATATTTTTGGTCTTAAATTTGCTATTCCCTGCCCTAGGTATATATTGAAATGCGGGGAGGAAACATGGTGCGTAAGTGGTACGTCCTTTACACAAAGCCCAGGCAGGAGAAGTCTACTAGCTGGTATTTGGAGCGGAAGGGGCTTTTATCCTTCCTACCCATGATTTGCGACCCTTGGGGGGCGAGGGGAAAAGCAGCCGAACCTTTGTTTCCAAACTATCTCTTTGTTCATTTACATCTTCCCATGGAATTTCATCTGGCCGCATGGACCCCGGGAGCAAAAAGACTCGTGAGTTTTGGCGACGAGCCAACTCCGATTGACGACGGGACCATGGCATTTCTTATGGAAAAGACAGGAAAAAACGGAATGATCGAGGCACGCAGTAGTCTGAAACCGAGGGCTGGCGGCCATCATTAAGAGTCCACCTGATCGAAAAGGTAGGGTCCAGGTCTTGATGAACATATTGAGGCAGCAGACTCCGGTCAACGTGCCCATCCATTGGATAAAGAGCAACCGGCCGCTGGAGCTAATCCCTCACGGCATAGGCAGCGGATGGGTCTAATTTTTAGCTCTTGAGAAGGGAAAGGCTTAGAAGGTTAAAATCAAAGACCTGATTAGTTAGCCAAGGTCATGAGGAGAGGTGGAGGGCACGAACCCTGTGTCGCATTTTGTTAACGGCATTTCTGCCTGACACCTGGCCCCCTCTCCTTTTGAGGAGTTTCGACATTTTTTTCCTTTATCTTTTAAAGAGCTTGTAACGACAAAATTGCGGCCTGAGGCTTGTTGGCTGGTAGGTGGACAGGCGATGATATTCGGGGCGGGCTTGTTTTTTCAAATAATTTAGGTCCGCAGATGGCGGAGCTATATCGACCTTTAGGAAAAAGGGGATTGAAAAATGGACACACGAAACACTAGGATCTTTGTCATTAACCTCCTCATCGCCTTTCTAGCAAGTTCGCTATTTCCCTTTGGATGCGCAAATCCGGTCGCTCATATCCCGGAGTTCAATAAAAACGACTTAGCTGGTGTTACTCCTGCCTCTGGTGCTATGCCTGCGCCTTCGGGTCGGTCCCACTATGTGTTGGTTCCCTACGATGCGATCAACATCACTTTTCCTTACCACCCTGAACATAACACTGATTCTAAGGCGCCAATAACTATCCGCCCCGATGGCAATATCATCCTAGACGCAGTTGGTTCTATTCGAGCCGCAGGGTTGACCCCTGAGGAACTAGGGAAGATCATCGCTCAGAAGAGCTCGGACCGAATGAAGGACCCAGAGGTAATAGTAACAATTGCTCAGTTCGCGCCAAGAAGGATATTTGTTGGTGGTCAAGTAAGAACCCCTGGAATCGTGCTGATTAGCGAAGGCATCATCATGACCCCTTTGCAGGCGATATTCGACCGCGGTGGCTTTACTGATACAGCGCAAGTTGATAGTGTAGTGTTAATTCGAGATGCGGGCTCAGGCAATCCAAGAATCGGCCGACTCAATGTTGACCAGTCGATGGAAGGGGGTCTCGCTGAACAGGTGACGCTCCTGCCCAATGATGTCCTTTACGTTCCGATGTCAGGGATTGGTCGGGCTGATCTCTGGGTCAGGCAGCATCTACGCGACATCTTGCCAACGGAGCTTTTTGGCTTAGGCGGTTTCATTGCTGGCGCTTCTTAAAAAGATCAAGGCTCATCAGTCACGGCCATAAAACCAGGAAGGCAAAAGTTTATGGAAT
>VBLN01000090.1:0-400 GCA_005878685.1 Deltaproteobacteria bacterium
AAAACGCTCTTGCTCTTTACAGGCAAAAAGCCGAAGAGGCCAGGATCTCCAATGCGATGGATGAGCGCAAATTCAGCAACGCAGTTATCTTGGAGAAAGCCGCTCCTCCTCTCCCAAGCGCCGGACTGAGTTCGTGGATCTTGATTCCCGGGACGTTGATTTTCTCTCTAGGACTTGCTATTGGAGCAGCTTTTTTAATTGACTTCTTGGACACGACTTTGAAAGATGAAACGGATATAGAGGCCCAAACCGGGCTTCCTGTTTTGGCGACGATTGAGTACTATGGAATCCAATATTCCAAGGGTTAACGTCACGAGGCATCATGTACGCGAGTTATTTTGGTCTGCGAGAAGCACCTTTTAGCGTCACACCGGATCCTCGCCTTTTTTATAGCAATTCT
>VBLN01000090.1:412-2329 GCA_005878685.1 Deltaproteobacteria bacterium
GGAGGCGCTTGCGGCCCTGCTGTACGGAATCAAAAACAAGAAGGGTTTTATCGTTGTTACCGGCGATGTCGGCACAGGTAAGACGACCCTTCTCCGTAAACTAATGCGGAATCTCGAGGCAACCGATCACTCTGTTTTAATCTTCAACACCCATTTGAGTTTTCTTGAGCTGCTTCAACTCATCTTGCACGACTTGGGTTTGCCGGCCAACAAGGGGAAAAACAAGCTGGCCATGATTCAAGAGCTCAACCAATACCTCGTAGAACAGCTCAAGAACAGGCACACTGTCTCCTTGCTGATTGATGAAGCTCAAAACTTGAGCGATGAAACGCTCGAAGGGCTGCGCCTTCTTTCGAATCTCGAGACAGATAAGGAGAAATTGCTTCAGATTGTCCTCATGGGACAACCGGAACTCGACGCCAAGTTGAATAAACCTTCTCTTCGACAATTGAAGCAGCGGGTCGCCGTCCGCTGCGGTCTGGACCCGTTGACCAGCCAAGAAGTTGGGGATTATATTCGCCGCCGTCTTGAGCTAGCGGGCTACGAGGGCCCAGTCATCTTCTCTGAAGCAGCCATCGAAAGTATCTCGGCTTATTCCGGTGGAACGCCCCGGTTAATCAATATCATTTGCGATAACGCCCTACTCATTGCCTATGCAACCTCACAAAAAACCATCTCGTTGGATATAATCAAAGAAGTGGCCCGGGATCTCCGATTGGAGCCTAAAGCCCAACCCGTTCACTTAAGAGCCAAAGAAGATTACAAAGAGAACATCGACAACGGAGAAATCCCGGGTACACAAGCCTCAGCAGTCACGCTGCCGTCTAAAAATGGCAAGGGAAAAGAGCGAGAACCAACACGCGTAACTCTAGAGGATGAACGATTTTTACATGTCGGGTCAGTTTATCCCAGTACGATCCCAGTCCGGCCAGGGGCACACCGCAATGCCATCAACAAAGAACCCATCCCTCCGAATCTTCTTCAAATGATGATCAAGGCTCTCACCGAAGCCATGGGGCCTATGGCCCCACTAGTAGTTCGTGATCGAATCGCCGCCCTCGGTGAATCACCTGAGACCTTCCCCAAAAGAAGGCTTTCGGAACTCGTGGAGTTAATCAGCCGCGAGATCTTAAACGAGAGGCTGAAACTCCATTTCCAACAGAAGATATCTGGGGAAATCCGCGAGCCGCACAGCCTTCAGTCATGAGTTCTCGGGATGTAGGTTTTGTACTGCGGTTCATCATACCCTTAATCCTTCTGGGACTGTTGATCTCCTTCGGGGAAACGACTCGTGATCCAGGGCTCGCTAACCCTCGTCGATGGGCTTTGCCTGTAACGATTTTGGAATTCTCGAGAGACGCAGCTCATAAAATCCCCTATTTCTGGTATAGTTTGAGCGAGCCCAAAAGTTCCGTTCTCTTTGGTGCTGTAGGAGTTTTTGGCACCTTCCTATTGGGTCTGACCATCTGGCTTGGAATGAAAGAACTCAAGATGCAATCTTCTGCAGAAGCTGAAACACAGGAAGAGAAGTCAGCAGAAGACTCGACCGTGGTTGAGCCTGTATTGTCGGGAGGGCTGAGCTTTAAGTGGAAGCTCCGAGCTGCCATTGGAGGCATGATCGTCCTTTTGGGTTTCGTTGTAATTGCCACCGTGTACCAGACGACAGGAGATCAACTCGACCAAAGAGCCTCCGTCATCGCAGCTAACTTGAGTGATGGGGCTGCCGGCGACATCCTCACACAAAATATTTCGGGGTTGAACGCCTTGACCGCAAAGTATGCGCTCCTAGACGGAGTGGCATATATTTTCATTGAAGACGGCCAGGGAAAAATCCTTGCCCAGAGTTTGGCAGTTTTGCCTGCAGAACTTCGGGAATCATCAACTCTTGACGGACGCCGACTGCCTAACCGGAGAGTT
>VBLN01000482.1:0-1571 GCA_005878685.1 Deltaproteobacteria bacterium
TCTGTCGCTTCGCCTCTAAGTCGAGCCTTCAAATCGTGGCCCATTTGGGAAAAGAGACAGGTCACCAGCTTTCCATCGGCTGTGAGGCGCGCACGTGTACAACTGGAGCAAAAAGGCTCGGTAACCGAGGCAACAACCCCGACCTCTCCCTTGCCATCGACAAACTCATAGTCCACTGACGGCGCGCTACCTTGATCCCGTCCCATCTCTCGAAGCGGATGGCGAGCCTGGATCTTCTCCAAGATCTCTCTTTTCGGGACCAACTTCTCGGAGGTCCAGTTGTTGGAGTTGCCGACATCCATGTACTCGATGAAACGGATGGCGAAGCCGTTTTCCCGCGAGAATTCCACTAGGGGAAGGATGTCATCATCATTCACGCCCCGTTCGATGACTGCATTGATCTTGATCGGACTAAGGCCACAACTCTTGGCGGCAAAGAGACCTTCCAGAACGTTATGGAGGTCGCCCCGCTTCGTGATGCGCTTAAACTTCTTTGGGTCGAGTGTATCGATGCTGACGTTGATCCGCTTGAGCCCCGCCTCTTTAAGTGCCGGAACCTGGTCAGCCAGCAGGGAGCCGTTGGTCGTGAGGCAAAGGTCGCTTAATCCCTGAACTCGTGACAGCTTCGCTATCAGAAGATGAAGATCTCTCCGGACCAGAGGCTCTCCGCCAGTGAGCCTGACCTTGTCGACACCCATTTGGACAAAGAGCTTCACCAACCGCTCTATCTCTTCAAAGGTGAGGATCTCCTTCTTGTCGATCCACTCATACTCATCCAACGGCATGCAGTAGATACAGCGGAAATTGCAGCGATCTGTGACGGATATCCTGAGATCCTTGATCGGTCTATTGTATGCATCCAGCAACATGAGTGTTTCTTATGAATTAACATTAAAAGGACCGCGCCCGCAAGGTTTCGCCTCAACGGCCGAACTCCCACCATCGGTCATAAAGTTGCTTTTGCGGCTGGGCCCAATCTGCTATCTTTACGGGCATGAGCCTGCGCCAGCAACAGGTGGCTGTCTTTCTGGGAACGGTCATGATCGTTTTCGGCATCTCTGTTGTCGGCCTGTGGCTCATCGCTCAGCGCTTGACGGCCGAGGCTACCCTGCAAACCGCGCTTTTAATGGCGCGTCAAGTCGAGATCGCTCTGGCCGACAGCCTCCGCCAAACTCAGGATACTCCGGCTAGGTCGAGCGGCCCCTTCTGGAACTTTCTCGACAATCTCTTGCCACGTAGCGCCAGATCTGGCTCTGCATCCCGCCGCACCGAGGTAACGGGCCTGATGCGTGCCTACGTTGATCGCAGCGGCAGCATCGAGGCGATGTGGGTGCTTAATGCGGAGGGCAAAGTTCTCTATAGCTCGCGCAATCGGGAAGAAAATAATACCACGGCGGAGACGCCACTACGTGAGAATTTGCGTCGAGGGGTGACGATGATCACTTCCAAGAGCCAAGGAAACGTTACCTATTATGATGTGCTGGTGCCGTTGCAGATGCCCAAGGGCGTGCGCGGTCCGGGAGGGCTAAGGCTATGGATAAACCCGGCGGATTGGACTGAGTTGTTATCCG
>VBLN01000482.1:1708-2284 GCA_005878685.1 Deltaproteobacteria bacterium
TACGGAAAGCACGACGAGGTAGGCGCGAGTTTGGACTTGATCGACCGTTTAGTCATGAAGCAGCGCCAGAGCAGCGGAGCGCCGGCTCCGGTGCAGCGTTTGGCCGTTGCGGCGCGTACCTTGGCTCATGAAGTGCGCACTCCGCTTAACGCTCTGGCGGTCCACCTTGAACTCCTCCGTAGCACACGTGAGGCATCCGACAGCAAATTGCCTGCCGAAAGCCAACAGGAGCGTTCTCTAGCCGCGCTCGACGCAAGCGTCCGGCAGGTGGATCGGCTGGTGCGTGACTTCACGGATTACACTGCTCCGGTTAATATGGAACGGAAGCCGCTCGATTTGTCAGAGGTACTCGAGGCGAGTCTGGAGGCGGTCGCGTCCTCGTGTGCCGCTCAAAAGATCTCTCTGTCCAAAAAACTTTTGCCCGCGCCGTGGCCGGTCAAAGGCGACGCGGCGCGGCTACGGCAGGTTTTTGATAACCTGCTGCGCAACGCGATGGAAGCGCAGCCGAACGGCGGATCGATCCGCGTTATCGCCCGCAGAAGCGACAATGAGCTGACTTTAGACTTTTCCGATTCC
>VBLN01000482.1:2391-2770 GCA_005878685.1 Deltaproteobacteria bacterium
CGGCTCGGCCGAGGGAGCGACGTTTCGCCTGACGCTGCCGATGGATGAGAGATAACTATGGCCCGGCCCCGTGCGCATGTTCTTGTTGTCGAAGACGATCCCGCCACGCGCGATGGTCTGACCGCCTTGTTGGAAAGCTGGGGTTATAACGCCTCCGCTGCCACCGACGGCCGAGCCGCCATCAAGGTTTGCGCTAAGGAGCTGCCCCAAGCCATCGTAACCGACCTGATGATGCCGGGCATGAATGGTCTCGAATTGGTCGAGGCGCTAGGCGAGCGGGTACAGCAAGTGACGGTCATTGTTTTAACGGGTCAGGCCACGATCGAAACCGCGGTTCAAGCCATCAAACTAGGCGCCTACGATTATTTAACCAAGCCAT
>VBLN01000086.1:0-2268 GCA_005878685.1 Deltaproteobacteria bacterium
TCATACTCTGCGCTATCAAACGTCTCGAGCATCTTGGCGAGGACTGGAGACCGATGGTCAAAGTCGCAGCGGAAGCCGCACAGGTAGCCTAAGACGGAGTTGGAATCGCTGGCAACGATGATACCGAGATCACGGGCCATTTGCGCAACTTGCTCGGGCGAAAACTCCGCGGAAAGGAATCCTTCCGCGCGCTCCTCAACAGCAAGGTTGCCAACGTAGTTGGCCGACTGAATCTTGAGAATGGCGGAAAAGTCTTCCGGCTTGGCGCGCCTGAATTCTACGTCTTGCATAGAGGCGAGTCGCCCACTTGCCTCAACGTTATTCGAGACCGTGGCTGACCGTCAAGCGTAGCCGTGAAACCTATTGATGGCGCGTGACGAAATAGAGAGGAATGGATGAAGGTTCAAACGCACTTTTTTACTCTTAGAGACTAAAGACAGTCGCTCCGTGCTTCCTGATCTCTGCCGGATCGAAGTCCCGTAGCTCCTGAATCTGAATGGTATCCGCTAGAAAATCTCCTCCGGTAACGCCATTGAGAAGTTCGACCGCCTTTTCCCGGCTGGGTTTTCCGTTACTTTCAGCAAACAAGGTTTTGGCAACTTTCGTGTTGGTAGCTTTATCGTCGCTCTTGAGGCGATACTTGACCACGTAAACCATCGCTGTGACCCCTATTTTGAACCCGCTTACCTACCACAGTCAGGGAGGGGCGGCGGCGCGCTAGCTCCGGGCATGACCCGGAGCACCGGTCTCGCCCTTCCGAGGCCTAACTTTTACCTGATCCTGAATGGCCCTAAGCCACACCAGTAAAAGTCCAAGCGAACCTAACAAAAGCACTGTATCGAACATGGTAACTTCCTCCGTCATCTTTGGAGTCAGCAATGGCTGTGCCAAATGCCCAATCCCTATAACTTGCGAGATTTTCAGAGCCTTTGTTCTCTTTAGAATGACGAAATCCGACACATATGACAGAGTCGCAGACAATTCTGCGTCTTCATCCGGTGGCAGGCCAGGGGGATACCTTCGATCTACAAGGAGCCCCTATAGGTGCTAGAGCAACTGGAGGGTAGTCCGAGCCATGATGCGGAAACCCGGGGAGGTGACTGGACCGCGACCCAGCCTAATTTCCTATGCCAAAAACGGCCTAAAAATAGGGCGATCTATAATCGGCCAAGGGCGGTTCGTCGATTTCTTAGGCGCTCAGCAGCTCGGGCTTGATCGGAAGCTTGCGGATGCGCTTGCCGGTGGCGGCGAAGATGGCGTTGCAGACTGCGGGTGCGATGGGCGGCGTGCCGGGCTCGCCCATGCCGCCCTGGTCGCCCTGCCCCTGCAGGATGTGCACTTCGATCCTGGGCGTCTCCTCCATGCGCAGCGTCTTGTAATCGTTGAAGTTCGACTGCTCGACGCGGCCATTTTTGACGGTGATCTCGCCGTAGAGCGCGGCGGTCAACCCGTAGATGATGGCGCTTTCGGTCTGTGCCACTATTGTGTCGGGATTGACGGTCCATCCGGGATCAATGGCCGCCACCACGCGATGCACTTTCACGGCGCCGTCTTTCGCCACCGAGACTTCCGCAACCTGCGCGCAGTAGCTGCCATAGGCAAAGTGAGCGGCGATGCCGCGGTGCACTGCTGGAGGCAGCATCTTATCCCAACCCGCCTTCTCGGCGGCGAGGTCGAGCACCGCGCGCAACCTCGCGGCGAGCGGCTTGCTCAACAGCTGCCGGCGATACTGGTAAGGATCCTTGCCGGCCGCATGCGTAAGCTCGTCGACGAAGCTCTCCAGGATGAAGCCGTTCTGCGAATTGCCGACCGAGCGCCAGAATCCCGAGGGGACCCCCGGGTTGTTGTTGACGTAGTCGACATAGACATTGGGGATGTCGTAGGGAAAATAGTCGGCCGCGCCTTGCACAGAAGTGGGATCGAGCCCGTCGTTGCGCAGCAGATGGCCGAAAGTCTTGAAGTACTGCAGGATAGAGGCGCCGACGATGCGGTGGCGCCAAGCGACCGGCATGCCATTTGAGTCGAGCGCTGCCGAAAGCAGGTTGTAGGACGCCGGCCGGTACGGCGAGTGTTGCGTGTCGTCTTCCCGTGTCCAGACCACCTTGACCGGCGCGTTGCCGGCGGCGCGCGAGGTCTCCACCGCCTCGACGACGTAGTCGCTCTCGAGTCTGCGGCCGAAGCCCCCGCCGAGAAAAGTCGTATGGATCGTGATCGCCTCGGGCTTAAGACCCGTGAGCTGGGAAACCCAGTGCTCGTTCCACGATTGCG
>VBLN01000086.1:2367-16399 GCA_005878685.1 Deltaproteobacteria bacterium
CGCGCCGACGTCGCCAACCTTCAGCCGCTCCGCCGCGGTAGAACCTTTGGCGAGCTCGGCCCATGAGCGGTACATATCCGGCGAGCTCACTTGCGCCATCGGCCCTTCGTCCCACGTCACTTCAAGCGCGTCGCGTCCCTTCTTCGCCGCCCAGAAGCTGTCGGCGACGACCGCCACGCCCGAGCCGATCTGTACGACCTTCTTCACCCCCTTCACCTTCGTCGCCCGATCGGCGTTAAAGCTCCTCAGCTTGCCGCCCAAGACTGGCGAGCGCGCCACCACCGCGGTGAGCAGGCCAGGACGCTTGACGTCGATGCCGTAGATCGCCTTGCCGTTGACCTTGAGCGGGATGTCGTAGCGCTTGGTGGACTTGCCGATGATCTTGAAATCAGCAGGCTGCTTCAGCTCTGCCTCTGGCGGAGGCGCGGTCTTCGCCGCGTCCGACGCGACCGCGCCGTACGACACCTTCTTGCCGTTCGGCTTGTGGATCACCCAGCCCTTCTCCGCGACGCAATCTTGCGGGTTAACCTTCATCCTCTCCGCTCCGGCAGCAATCAGCATCGTCCGCGCCGCCGCGCCGGCGCGACGCACCGGGACGCCGACGTTGCGCACGCTGGAACTCCCGCCGGTGGCCTGAGCGCCACCCACCGCCTTAAAGCCGATGTAGCGTGGATTGCCGAAAGCAGGGTCAACGCCCCCCTGCTCGATGCGCACGTCCTTAAAATCAACTTCGAGCTCCTCGGCGATCATCATAGCGAGCGCGTTGTGCGCGCCCTGACCCATCTCAGCTTGGCCGCAGAAAAACGCGACCTTGCCGTCGGCGCCGATCTTGAGGAAGGGACTGAGTTTGGTCGGTCCCGAGGTAGCTTCGGCCAGGCGCGCCGCACCCGGGAGACAAAAGCTGATGATCAACCCGCCGCCTGCTGCGGCGCTAGCCTTGAGGAAGGTTCTCCGTTCGAGGTTGACGGCGCTCTTCATGTCACGCCCCCTTTCCCATCATCGTTGACGCGGTGTGGATCGCCTTGCGGATGCGGCTGTAGGTGCCGCAGCGGCAGATGTTGCCCGACATCGCCTTGTCGATGTCGCCGTCCGACGGGCTCTTGTTCTTGGCGAGCAGCGCCACCGCCGACATGATCTGCCCTGACTGGCAGTAGCCGCACTGCGGCACCTCCTCGGCAATCCATGCCTTTTGCAGCGGGTGGCTGTTGTCGCGCGACAGCCCCTCGATGGTGGTCACTTTCTGGCCCGCAACCTGCGAGATTTGCATGGTACAAGAACGCACCGGCGCACCGCTCACGTGCACCGTGCAGGCGCCACACTGCGCGATGCCGCAGCCGTACTTGGTGCCGGTGAGCCCGAGCGCATCACGCAGTACCCACAGCAGGGGCGTGTCGGGCGCGACGTCCACCCTGTAAGCTTTGCCGTTGACAGTCAATGAGATCATGATGCCTCCTCCAGAATGATTGGAAATCCTCTCCAAAAACCCGTCTTCAACTTGCCGGCTGAGGAGACCCAGCCTAAGTCGGGATGCCAAAGAACGGCCTAAAATAGGACGGGTATTGTTTAGGCGTCAAGGGAAAATAAATAAGGATGAAGTATGAAAGGCCGCTACCAAGCCCTTCACACTTTAAGATCCTCGGGCGGGGTCGCAGAGACGACATCAAAGGCGTTCAGCGTGCAGGCGAGCATGGCGTAGTAGCCTATCGTGGCGGTGAGCTCAACCAGACCCCTCTCCCCCAGCCGGGCGTACAGCGCTTGAAATGTCGGCTCGCTCATCCGATGCAAACGCAACAATTCCTGGACACAGCTTACGATTTGAGCCTCTTCGAAAGAGAGGCTTTCCGGGCCTTTGTGTTGATGGATCGCACGGATCGTCTCCATGGAAACGCCGGCTTTCTACAGTCCAGTTCCCGCGCCGTAGCCAGCGCGGCCAGCTCGACGATCTTGGGCTCCAACTGCGACTCGAACCGAATATAGGCACCCAAGTGGGCGGTCCGCTCAGCAATCGGAGAACTGTGCAGCAGGGCCGCAAAGGGGCCACGCACCGTGCCGCGGCTCTGCGCGATGGCATCGTAGATCTTGTGATGCTCTGCAGCGAGGACCTTTTTCTCTTCGATCAGCGGTATTCGTGCCATGATGTCTCCTTATCTAAGAGAGCCTCTGTTTGAGCCAGCAGGTGACGATCTCCTGAACCTCGTGATTCGACTGGCCTGGCTTACGACCCATATGTCCCGCCCCAGGGAAGATCCGAACCTCTTTCGGACTGCCATGCTCCAAGAGTAGATAGATGTCTTGGACCGGATGCTGATCGTCTTCCTTGCCGTTGACGCAGAGCAGCGGGGCGCTCGGCTGATCCAGCAACCCCTGAGTTTTCAGCGAGAGGCTGGGCGCGATTCTCAAAACTTCTTCGAGCGTCTTGACCCGAAAGATGTAGGAGCGGGCATCCAATAAACTGCTCGGCCCCATGAGATACTGGGAGGCTCGCTCGGTGAGAGCTGGCCGCAGCCATTCTTCCTGAAAGGTATAGTGGACTCCGGCTCCCCAGTTAACCGCTCCCCTGAGCCTCTTCGCCTCGACATAGGCGAGCTTGGCCGCCCAGTAGCCGCCAAAGCTGCCCCCCATGACGGCGATCCGCCTTCCGTCCACATCGCTGCGCATCTCGAGATAGTCCATGGCCGCGGAGAAGGTTCGCTCCGCGCGCGGATCTTGACCGAGCAGCGGATTTTCGCCAGCTCCCGGCATATCGATCGTGAGGGTAGCGAGACCCAGCTTGTGCAAAGACTCGCTGTTGGTCCTCCGATCCTCCTTCCATCCGTCCACGCCGCCCCAATGCATCACCACCGGCGGGCGAACCGTTCCTTTTGGAATCTGCAGGTATCCGACAACCTTCCTACCCTCGAAGGGAATCTCGACCCGTTCGAGCGGCGGATCGAGGCAGGGAGCAGTTTTTAAAAAACTCCTTAGCGCCGCTTTGTAGCAGTTCATTTTCTCCGGGCTGCTCGGCACCGGATAGCGGCCGATCCGGTAGTATTCGTAGGCTTGGTAGTAGACTTTCCCGGCTTCTTCTCTATTTCCCAGTCTTGCCTGCTCTTCGCCGCGCAGCTCATACTTCTGTCCCAGTTTACCCCATTCACTTCCCCACAGATCCGGATCGAGACTGCTCAGCCGGCCGACTAGCCCCTCGACCTCCTGCCGGTCGACGCGCTCAAAGGGATTTACCCTTCCGGCGCGGCGCAAGATCTCGCTTTTGATTTCCTCGAGGCCAGGCATCGTCGCGCGCTCCTTTCCTATTTCACCTGTCCTAATGAGCGCAGCGCTGTTTTGAAGAAACGATCGTCCATGAAGAGCTCGGGCTTGAAATTGGGCCGCTCTTTCAACACGGCAAACTCCAATTCGGCCCTCTTCATGACTCCCTCGGCGCTTAAGGCCGGGACGAAGGCATCGCGCATCAGGTCGTAAAGACTAGCGGCAACCTCGCGCTGCTCCAACTTGCCATGGCGCATGATAATGTCCACGCTTCCTTCGCGGTTGGCCCTGATATACAGGAGCGCCTTGACTACAGCTTTGGTCATCCTTTCAACCAGGTCTGGTTCTTCCTGAATGAGCCTGGCGGTCGTCAATAGAGCACTGAAGGGGACATCTTTGAAAACGTCTCCGAGATAGACGATACGCTTAAATCCAGCCTTCAAGAGTGGCTGATCCCCCGGAGGAGCCATCAGGGCCGCGGCCACGCGTCCCTGCTGCAGAGCGATCACTTTGCCCTGATTGTCCGGGATGTTGAGATATTCGGCAGAATTCTGGGGCAGGCCGTATTTGGCAAAGAGCGCCTGGAGCACGCTGTAAGTCGAGCCGCCGAAAGTTACCGCTATTTTCGCGCCTTTCAAATCCTCCAGACGCGTCACCTCAGGGCGCGTGATAAGACCGAAAGGGATCTGGTTGAAGATCTGGAGCAGAATACGGAGCTGCTCGCCGCGAAACATCGTCTGCATCGCCGGACCAAAGGCGGAAGAGAAGTGAACGCTTCCCGATACCAGGGCCTGGACATTGACCGCGTTGCCGCGCAGATAGACGATCTGCGCATTGGGTAGTCCCATCTCCTCGTAGAACCCTCTGTCCTTCGCCGTCACATACGCCAAGTGCTGGATATTCCCCGGACCCGGCAGAGAAATATAGACGGGCTTGGTGTATTGGGCCGCAAGAGAGACGGGAAGCAAGAGAGCAGCCAGCAAGAGGGCTCCCCTCATTTTGGTTTTCATAGCTGGATCAGGGCTAGTAGCCTCTTTCTAGACACCAGTTGGCGATCTCGACCCGGCGGGCCCACCAAACTTTGGGAAAACCTTTGGCATACTTGATGAACTCGTCAATAATCTTGGTCCGGTAAGGAACGCCGGAGACAAACGGATGAAGGTTGAAAGCGAAAAATTTTGGCGATCCCTGTTCGCCTTCCCAGTAGAGGTAGTCAAATTGGTCCTTCATGATCTGCAAGAGATCTCTCGGTGTCCGTCCGGTCCCGTAGGTCGAGTAGTCATTGCAGCCAGGCACGTTATAGGGGACCACAACGACTTTCCGTCCGCGCGCGTCTAGCGTGTAGGGATTGTCGCTGTTCAGAGGATCTGCCCACCAAACAAATCCTGCCTCCGCAACCAGTTCCAGCGTGTTAGGAGTAGAGGCATGACCCGGGGATAGATATCCGGTGGGCTTTTGTCCCAGCACCTTTTCAAAGGCCGCCACGGTCTTTTGGATCGATTCCCGCTCCTGCTCTCTGGTGTACATGAAGGAATATTCATGCTCATAGCTTTCGGAGGAGAATTCATGACCCTGGGCTTTGATCTCTTTGCACACATCGCCGAACTGCTCCACTTTTAAGCCATTCATGAGAAAGGTCACCTTGAGCTTATGGCGATCAAAGAGATCGAGAATTCTCCAGATTCCCACTCGGTCTCCGTACTCCCGCTCGGTCACCAGAGCCATGTTCTTCTTAAAAACAGCGTTCGCTGGCGGAATGGTGGCGCCGCCGTGGCGCTGCATCGATTGGTGGGTAGCGAAGTTCTCCGGCCAAACCTCCCAGGGCACGATGAATGTGACACAGATCTTGGCCTGCTCCGGCCATTCTATTGATTTCGGTCTACTCATAGTTTTCCTTCCTTTTTCAAGAGCCTTGAGTTGCTATCTAAAAAACGGCACCAAAATATTGCAGACCTATGATGGCCGTCAAGAGGATAGGATGGGGAAAAGGGACTTAGGGGCTGGGTTTGAACTTTCAAGCATAATACCTTACATTAATTAAAGCTCTCAGGGACTTCCTTCTAGCCGTAGGAACTTTTTGCTGGGCGCGAAGTTAAGGAGGCTGTCATGACTGGACGTGAAGTGCTTAAGGAGAATGAAGGGATCCTGAAGAGTATTATTCGCAGCATAGACAAGAATCTCGATTATACCGTGGTAGACAGCACCGAGGCCCAAGGAGCAAGATTTTCTCTTCAGCTCACTTTGCGAGGTCGACACGCAACCGTTTCGCTTTCCATTGACGATCTGAGACTGGCCGGAGCCGATGCCGTGCGCAGGAATGCCGTCCGGCAGAAGATGAAGAGCACTCGCGATCATATGATGGACAACCATCTGCCGGATGTGCTGGGGTCGAAGATCGCCAAGATGCTAAAAGCATCCGCCGCCACCCAGGAGAGTTTTCAGCACTCCGCCTTTCGGCGCTCGCCCAGAAGATAGCATCTCAACCCGATAGTCTTTTCCATTTGCCGGACTCGATGGGGTCAGCGGAGGCGTTGCAAAACGTCATGGATGGCACTATGAATGGCTCCTGCAATCGCCTGAGGATTAAGGGGGCTCGATATGTTGGTCCTGTCGAATGAGGATGTTGAAAGGATTCTTTCTGTCAGCGCCTGCCTGGAAGTACTGGAGGAAGCCTATAGAGACCTCGGTAATGGTGAAGCCGCGACAGTTCCACGCTACGATGTTCTGAGCCCCAGCGGAAACGATTGCTTTTACGAGTACAAAACCATGAGCGGCGTCTTTCCGAAGCGAAAAATCGCCGCTCTGCGCCTCAACTCCAGCGTGGTTAAGTGGTATGCCAAAGCGGGCGGCTTGCGCAAGGATAAGCTTCCGGTCGCGGCCGGGGATCGGTTTGTCGGGCTGGTCATGCTTTTTAGCACAGAAACAGGTGAACCTCTTGCGATATTCCCCGACGGTTACGTGCAAAAGCTGCGCGTTGCGTGCGCAAGCGCGATTGCGGCGCGCTATCTGGCCCGAAAAGAATCCCAGGTCATGGCGTTGTTGGGAAGCGGTTGGCAGGCGAGCGCTCATCTGATCACACTCTGCATCGTACGGAATATTCGAAAGGTCAAGGTTTACAGCCCGACCGCCGAAACGCGGCGGCGCTTCGTCAAGGAGATGGGAGAAAAAGTTTCGGCGGAGCTAGAGGAAGCCGGCAGCGCCGAAGCGGCGATCGACGGCGCCGACGTCATCGCCTGCGCGACCAATTCCATCTCTCCTCTGTTTCCCGGCCGACTGCTGCGACCGGGAGTCCATGTCTCCTGCGTCAAGCCCTGCGAGCTGGACGCGACTACTTACCGGAGCGCGGATCCTCTCGTCATCCATTGGCACGAGGCCAAGCCCTTCCACATCGTTCTAGGGGTCGATCCGGAATCGATACCGGACGTTGCCGATGGATGGCGTCATCCTATTACGCGCGAAGTGACCCCGGTCTGGAATTTCCCGGTTCTCTCCCAACTCGTGAATGGTCAGCATCCAGGAAGAGCGAGCGAAAAGGCGATCACCTGTTTTTGCAATAATGTAGGGCTGGGACTGCAGTTTGCCGCTGTCGGCAGCGAGGTGTTGCAAAGGGCGAGGCAAGCCCAAGTGGGTCGAGAGATACCGACCGATTGGTTTCTGGAATCCGTGCATCCCTGATGCGGGGCCGTCAAGCCCATCCACGATGCGATTGAAAAACTCGGATTGCTCAGGCGCTAGTAAGTTAGCAGCGGCTGCTCTCGAACATGCCGCGCTCCGCCGACTGTTCAGCCTGTGCCTGCTCGTCGTTCTCCTATTCTCCGGCTCGCTCGCTGTGTCGCAAGAACGGAGAAAAATCAGGATATCAAATGCGAATTTCAGTTTTACCGCGCTACCGCTCATCGCCGCGCGTGACTGGAATTTCTTTTCTGAACAGGGCTTGGACGTGGAGATCATCCTCATGCGCTCGGCGGCCGCCGCGGCAGCCCTAGCCTCCGGAGACTTGGACTACCAATCCGGCATCGGGCCAGCCTCCGTGAGCGCCACCTTGAGCGGCCTCGACTGCCGCGCGGTATGGTCTTCAACGAACAGGATTGCCTACTGGCTGATGGCGAGGACCGAGATCAAGAGCCTGCAGGAGTTGAAGCAAAAGAAAATCGGCATCTCCGGTCTTGGAGGCACGAGCCATGTCGCGCTAACAGGGGCACTGGAAAAGAGCGGGCTCGGCCCAAAAGATTTCGTTGCGGTCTCCGTGCCGCCGATGCAATTGGTTCAGTCATTGGAATCCAGATTCGTAGACGCGGCAGCGCTCAACCCGCCTTATATGTTTTTCGCCCAGAGACGCGGCTTTCATAGGCTGCTCGATATCGGAGCGCTGGTCGAGATGCCTTCCGGGGGTTTGACGGTGCTGATGAAAACCATTAGAAGCCGGCCCGATGAAGTTAAGCGGGTCATTCGGGCCCTGCAATTGGCCAAGAGAACCATGCTCAAGTCAAGGGAAAAGACACTCGACTTGATCACCCGCCTCCTCAAGATGGATAAGGAGACAGCGGTGGATACCTACAGGCTAGTCGAGAGCAACTTCAACGACACGGGAATTCCGACGCTCGAAGGCATGGGAAACATTATCAAGGCATTGAAGTCCGAAGGCAGGTTCACAGACAGAAATGTCTCGTTTGAAGAAGTCGCCGAGCCGAAATTCGCTATCGAAGTGGCAAAAGAGCTGGGCTACAAAGTTCCCTGAAATTCGCTGTGCTCTCGCTAGTTTTCCTCTGATCGCAAACGCTCATAGGACTGGCTTGCAACCGGCGCAGGTTCATCCTAAAATTCGCCCAACCTTGCCATGGAGGCGCAAACCATGAAGAAGATTACCGTGGGCATTGACTTGAAGACTCTGAGCCGGCGTGAATTCCTGGGCACAGTCCTCAAGGGAGGAATCGCAACGACGGGGGCCCTGATGCTGCCATGGGATCTGGCCCTGGCGCAGACCAAGCTTCAAGTCGGGACAATGAAGATCGGCGACCTGTCGCCCTTTTTCATCGCTCAGGAGAAGGGATTCTTCAAAGATGCCGGCCTCGACATCAACGTCACCGCGATGGTCGGCGGAGCGGCGATACAGCCGGCCCTCGCCTCGGGCGCTCTTAACATCGGCTGGTCCAATGTCGTCTCCGTCTATCAAGGCTATTTAGAGGGTTTCGATTATCGCTTTATCGCCAATGGCGCGATCAATAGGCGGGGGACCAACGATGTCTTTGGCTTCCAAGTCGCTGTGGATTCGCCCATCAAGTCCGCCAAGGAGCTCAATGGAAAGACCGTCGCCGTTAACACCTTGAGCAATATCATGCAGGCTGCCTGCGCGCACTGGATTGACAATAACGGCGGTGACTCCTCCAAGGTGAAATGGGTTGAGGTGCCTTTCCCCCAGATGGAAGCGGCCTTAGTCAGTAAGAACATCGATGCCTTTGGCGCGGTGGAGCCGTTCGTTAAGGGTGTTGGGCCACCCTCTGGGAGGAATTGCCCCGAGGCTCCTGATCGCATCCTATTTCTCCAGTGAGGCATGGATCCAGAAGAACGGGGATGCGGTTAAGGCATTCGTCACGGCGTTAAACCGCGGAATTGATGCCCACAATGCCAACCCCGAAGAGGCGAAGGCGACTATCGCCAAAAACACCGGGCTCAAGCCTGAGTTTTTAAAGCTTGTAGAACTGCCCGCTTTCGAGAAAAAGATCTTGGAATCGGACCTCCAGCCATGGGTGGACGTGTCCTTCCAATACAAGCTGATTGCCCGCAAGTTCCCACCCCGCGAGGTGATCTCCAAGGTCGCGCTTTAGACTGGAGCACCGACGGCTTCGACGCAATCACCTTGTCCGCTCGCTGCTCTTCTTACTTTCAAGTTGCTTTCGGACTTCTTCAACAAACTTCAGATTCATCAGCCTGTCGACCGGAATCTCCTCCTTAATCTTCAAAGGGACTCTGACGTCGTACTCGATGACACTCCTAAGAGCACCGGGTGAGGGAAGACCCGGGACTCCTTCAGGCAGCGATTTGATGTATCGCCTGATGCCGTCGGACACGAGCGCGCGGCCGATGCTGCCAAACTTTAGTCTCTTGATCGCCACGTCGGTCGCCCCTTCGACATCGTCGCGAATGAACATCAGCGACCGGATCACGGCGCGCAGCCACCTTTTGATCTGACCGGGAATTTCGCTGATCTTCTTCTCCGTCACCGCAAATCCCTGAAACGGGTAGGGAAACATGTCGCCGAGAAAGGCAAGCACTCGAATTCCCTCCCGCTCAGCGCGCACGATGCTCGCCGGATCCAACATCGCCGCCTCGGCGACCCCGGACTTGAGTGCCGCAATGACCGTGCTCGGACTCGTGCCCAAGGCGACGCGGTTAAAGTCTCCCGCGGCTAATCCATGGCCTTCGAAATAGCGCGTCAGCAGGGTATCCGTCGTATCTCTCAGCGCGTTCACGCCGACCGTCTTCCCCTTGAGGTCGGAGATTTTGGCTATGTTGGGGCCGGTCACCAGATACCAAGTGACCCTCTCCGTTTGAAACATGATAACCTTGAGCGGAGCGCCTCCCGATATGACCGCGCGCATTCCACTCCCGCCAGCCCCGCTGTAGTCGACGGCGCCGCTCAGCAGCGCGGCAATGCCGGTAGGCCCCCCGATAGACACGATCTCATTCTCGAGCTCTTCCTCTCTAAAGAATCCCTTTTCCTCGGCAACATAGAGGGAAAGATAGTGAATAGACGCTGAGGGGATCGCGGTCCTGATCTTTTCCGCGCGGCCTGCCGTGGAAAAAAGGAGGGGAAGAACCATGGACAAGATCCACACAGGCCTTGTCCGAGAGTAGGACGTGTTGCTAACCCATCTCGCCATGGACGTCGCCTGAATATGATTTTTTCCCACTGCCTGTCAAGCAGGCGGAAGCCTAAGAGAGAGACCTGCCCCTCCAGCGCTGCTGAAGGCATCTACAATGAGTGACTTGATTTCTTCCTCCCGCCCTATATAAAGCTACAGCAAACGACCTCCCAGCTCTTCCTCTAAGGAGGCACAAGATCATGAATAGAATCCATCGAGCCGTCATCTTTGCAGCCTGTGCTTTCATCGCCTTGCTTTCGACGCCATCGGCTCCTGCAGCCGACTTTTCAGCTTTGATCCCCAAAGCCAAAGAGGAGCGAGAAATAGTTTGGTATACGACGACTTCGAATGCCGACAATCAGTCCATCGTGAACGGATTTACGCGCAAGTATCCTTTCCTCAAAGTCCAGGTTCTGCGCACGACCGGGGAGAAGCTGCGGCAGAGGATCCTCACGGAAGCCGCCGCGGGACAATACTTCTCGGACGCGGTCGTCTTCAACACCATGGAGATGGCTCTATTGAAATCGCGCAATTTGCTCCAGCCCTACGTCCCCCCCGAGGGAGAAGTCTATCCCGCCGGCGCCAAAGACCGGGAAGGATACTTCACCGGTATTTATGCCCGGAACTTCGTCCTTGGATACAATACTGCCATGATCCCCGACAAGGAACGACCCAGAGATTGGCCGGACCTCCTGAACCCCCGCTGGAAGGGAAAGATCGGCATCGATGAAGAGGAGTTCGAGTGGTTCGGAACGCTCATCGATTACTGGGGAAGAGAGAAGACAGTCAAGTATATGAAGGCGCTCGCTGGGCAGCAGCCTCAGTTGCGGCGCGGACATAGCCTTCTGGCCCAGCTTTTGGCGGCGGGCGAGTTCCCGGTGGCGATTGTCTTTCCCTATAACATGGAACAGCTGAAGCAGCGGGGAGCTCCGGTCGATTGGGCTACAACCTCTGATCCTATTGTGACCTCGATCAACGGGATCGGTATTGCCGCCAAGGCGCCTCATCCCAATGCGGCGAAGCTGCTGGTCAATTACATCCTCTCCGAGGAAGGACAGAATATCATCCGGGATCTTTTCCGCGTCCCGGTTCGTCCCGCCGTAAAGCCGGCGGCGCCGAAGCTCGAACAATCTAATCTAAAAGTCCGCTACGTGCCGTCCGAAATGTTTAAGAAAATCGCGGAATACGAAGAGGAATTCAGGCAGATCTTTTGGAAGACAAAATGAAAATCGGCCAATAGGAGCTATTTATCCTCGCGCACGCTGCGCAGGTATTGCTGCTCAAGTTTCTCCCACTTGGCAAGATCGACTAGCTTGTCCCGTTCTTGGAACGTGGCCAGGCGGTCGCCCATCGCCTCCGTAGTTCCGTCCCGCTTAAGCAGGCTCAGTGCCTCCTTCATGGCATGAATCGCCGCTCGCTGTGTCTCGGAAGGAAAGATCGCGATGCGGAATCCCATCGCCTCAAGGCGAGAGGCCGGCAGAAGCGGAGTTTTGCCCCCCTTGAACATATTGATCATGAGCGGCACCTCGGTGATCGAACGAGCGATCTTATCGATCTCCGCTTCCGACTCAGGTGCCTCGACAAAGACCGCATCGACTCCCAACCGGGCGAACGATTTGCCGCGCCGGATCGCTTCCTCAAGACCGTGAATCGCCCGAGCGTCGGTCCGACCGATGATGGCAAAATCTGCATCGGTCCGGCTCGCCAGGGCGGCTTCCAACTTTTTCTCCATCTCGGCCAGAGAGATGACCTCCTTCCCTTCGAGGTGGCCGCACCTCTTGGGAGTCACCTGGTCTTCGAGATGAATCGCCGCCACTCCGACTCGCTCTAACTCCTGCATCGCGCGAATGAGATTGAGAGCATTACCGTAGCCGGTATCGGCGTCGGCGATGACCGGAATCTTGACTGCGGGTACAACCTGGGCGGCCCTCTCGATCACCTCCGACAGGGTGATGAGGCCGATGTCGGGAACGCCCATGCTGCGCGCCACGGCACCGCCGCTCAAATAGACCGCCTCAAATCCGGCTTGCTCCACAAGCCGGGCGGAGAGTCCATCAAAAGCTCCGGGCGCGATCAGAAGTTTTTTACGGGCGAAAAGTTCTTTCAATCGTTCCGTTCCACCGTGGTCGGATGGGAGTAGTGATAGGCGGAGTACCAAGGATGGGGCGTGAGATTTGAGAGGTTCCTCACTGTTAAATTGATCAAAGCCTCTTCCATCGGTTTTCCGTCTTTCAAGACCTTGGCCGCGAAGCGGTCCGCCTCGTACTCGTGCTTGCGCGAGAGCAGGTTCAGCAGGGGACCAAGATAAAAGGTCAATGGACCCGAAATCAAGCCCAACAGGACCAGGGCCCGATAGTTGGAGGGTTCCAGACCAAAGGCATGGAAGAAAGGCGCGTAGTCGATCAGTAAACTGAGAATATAGAGACCGCCCAAGAGAAACAGACTCTGGACTAGAAGCATCCTGCGGACGTGCTTCATTTTGTAATGACCCATCTCATGCGCCAAAACAGCGAGCCCCTGGTCGCGACTCATCTGCTCCAAGAGAGTATCGAAAAGAACGATCCGCTTCGCCTTTCCTATACCCGTGAAATAGGCATTGGAGTGGCTCGAACGCTTAGATCCATTCATGGTGTAGATCCCGCCGGTCTTGAAGCCCACCTCGTCCGCTAAAGTGAGAATCCGCTCGCGCAGTTCGTCATCCTTGAGCGGCTCGAATTTATTGAACCACGGTGCGATGAGAATGGGATAAAGAACCAACAGCAAAAATTGAAAGGCAAAGACAAAGAGAAAAACCCAGAGCCACCAATAGGAGCCCGTCCCCTCCATCAACCAGAGGACGGCAAAGAGAAAGGGGATGCCGATCGCAATCCCCAGAAAAAACCCTTTGAGCTTGTCGGCAAGGTAAAGCTTCCATGTCGTCTTGTTAAATCCGAAGCGCGTCTCGAGCCCGAAGGTCGCATATAGATCGGTGGGCAGGCTCAAGGTTGAAAAGAGCAGCCCTGTAGCCAGACAGAATACTATTCCCGTCGCCTGCGTACGCGGCGCAAAATGACCGCCGAGATTCTGCGCGACGCGATCTAAAAACGGGAGCACGCCCCCGAACAGTACGAACAAAGTCACCAACCTTCCGTAGAGATCAGCCCAACGCTGGAACCGACCTTTCGCGAGGGTATAGTCGACCGACTTCTGGTAGTCCTCGACGCCTATTCTACCCTTAAAAATAGCAGGAACTCCGTTCTCGGCCTGCCGTTTGCGCACCCAGGCCATATTCAATTCGTTGAGAACAAATTCCACGAGAAATTCCAGGAGAAAGAAGACGAAAAATAAGCCAATGACGACATGTTCCATTCTTAGTTGATGACTAGCTCGATCTTTTTGGGGTGCTTGGAGTGAACTCTGCCCGGCCTCACCACATAGTTCGCACCGGATATTGGTTAACGAGGTTATCCGGAGTTAAAACCACCAGACCGTGCACAATTGCTTGACAAACCAGCATTCTGTCAAAGGGATCTTTATGCAGCAGAGGAAGCCGGGCCAGATGGAGCGCAGCTTCTTCGTCAAGTGGCAGCGGTTCAATGCCGTGCTGTTCCCGCTGCATTGGGACAAATCGCTCCGGCGGTTCGGGAAGAGGCAGCCGTCCGAGGGCATACTTGACTGCCATCTCCCATGAAGATACCGAACTTAAAAAAATCTCATTCCCCGGATCAACAAACAATTCGCGGGCACGGGCTGAAAGCTCCGGCGCGCCGCTGATAACCCATAAAAACGTAGAAGTATCCAGAAGAAACCTCATCGCTGTTGGCCATGAAAGGAGGCTACCATGTCAGCAGGAAGGGGTTCAAAAAATTCAGGCGGAATCTTAAACTTTCCCTTAGCAAGGCCCACGGGGCGCTTGATTTTTCGGTGTGGCGGAAGAGGACGAA
>VBLN01000086.1:16415-17048 GCA_005878685.1 Deltaproteobacteria bacterium
CTCTTACACAAAAGGATTGACTCCCCGCGGAGTAGTCTTTGCAGATAGCGTGAGAGATGGGTTTTTGCCTCGTGAACATTAAGCTTGATCATAGTTTTTTTGTAGCCTAACAAATGAACTAAGTCAAGCTACTTGAGAAGCTCTATCCCAATCGAAAATCTAAATTTAGTTAATCACTTTGTCCGCCCGCACCAGAATCTCCGGCGGAATGGTCAGACCGATCTGCTTCGCCGCTTTCAGACTGATGATGAACTCAAACTTCGTCGGTTGCTCCACGGGTATTTCAGCCGGCTTGGCCCCTTGGAGGATTTTGGCCGTACCCACACGGATTTGGACTTTTGCAAGGCTTTGCATTACACTGCAATACAAAAGGAGAATGAAGTATGGAACGTCAATTAACCATGCGATTGTCGGTGGCATTGGCGGAGAAGCTAGAGCGCTCGGCCAGACGCCTAAAACGAAAGCGCTCGGAAGTAGTGCGACAAGCCTTGGAATACTTTCTGGAGACGGAAGCGGAGGTGCGTCCGATCGAGCGTGTTCGCGATCTTCTCGGTAGCATTGAAAGCGGCCGGCCCGATTTGGGACAGCGACACCGCGATTACTTGGTCCGCCGTTTGCGCCATGGCAGATGAA
>VBLN01000086.1:17064-17491 GCA_005878685.1 Deltaproteobacteria bacterium
TGCACGACGATTGTGTGGCGGCGCTGGAGAGATGGACCGGACCCATTGTCACTACGGAAGCGGTTCTGACCGAGACGCTTTACCTCGTTGGGCCGGAGTGGAAGGCGCAGAAAATTGTTCTTGAGTTTATCCTGAGAGGTGCGTTTCAGTTGATCCCTTCCTCCCAAGCAAGCCTCCGACGGGTCGCAGCTCTGATGGACAGGTATCGAAACGTCCCGATGGACTTCGCGGATGCCACTTTGGTTGCGTTGGGAGAAGAGCTGGAAACCGAGTGCGTGTTTACTCTGGATCGCCGCGGATTTAACACCTACCGGCTCAAACAGAAAAGAGCCTTTCAGTTGGTTCCTTGAGCTCGATCGAAAATCTAAATTCACTTGATCACCTTGTCCGCCCGCGCCAGCACATTCGGTGGGATCGTGAGGCCGAT
>VBLN01000483.1 GCA_005878685.1 Deltaproteobacteria bacterium
TGTGGACAGAGAGACGTTTTTGGAGCTTCTTCTGGGTGTCATGGAACGCAAGGACCATTGGGCTTGGCCGGCCTTTACGTCTGGCCTGGTACCCAAGGAGCGACTTCATCTTCATTTGGAGCAGGAATATGGAACCTATGTGCGGGATTTCCCGGTCATGGTGGGGTGGGCTTACGTGCAATGCCCCATCGCCGAGGTTCGCCGCGCCCTAGCCGAAAATATCTACGAGGAAGAAACCGGAGGTTTGGCCGCGGGAAAACCTCATCCCGAGCTCTTCTTAGAGTACGCGCGCGGTTTGGGGATGGACCTTAGCCGCTTTAAAAACGTGCAGCTCCTACCCGAAGCCCGGAACTACAGAGAATTTCTGGATCATGCGATCCAAAAGCGTGGCTGGGAAATCGCCGCTGCGGTGGTTACTCTTTTCATCGAGGGAACAAAAGAGGAACGCAGCGAGATCGATCCTAGCGTACCGAAGCAGTTGCAAAGACCGCTCGCCGAGCATCCTTTAGTAAAACATTACGGTTTGGCGCTGAAACATTTGGCATTGACTAAGGCTCACCGGGATATTGAAGGCGACCATCGCGCTTCCGCATGGGAAGCCATTTTGAACTATGTGCCTCCGGAAAAACGGGAGTCTGTGGTATCGGCTATTGAGAATGCGCTCGCCTGCTGGCTGCGCTACCGCGACGAAGTAGCCGTGGCGTGCGGCATCGAGCGTGGTCCGGATGGTCACCCGAGGCTTATCGTCAAAAGTTAAGAGACTTTTAGGTCACTTCGTTCGCCGATGCCGCGCAATTCGGCCCACCGACGGCTCATCTTTTCAAATTGAAGAAGCGGAGGGCGACCTTTATTTGTAGAGCAGGTCGATAAAGCCGCTCTTATCCAGTTCTTCTACCAGTGTCGCATCGATGACATTGGCGGCGGTAATTTTCGCCACAGCCGGATTATACTTCGCAAAGAAACGGATCAGCGCGTTGACGTCTTCTGCGGTCGGATAAGGCTTTCGGGCTCTCACGGCGTAACTCTTGACGGCTTTATAAGCATCCTCCGTTTTGGCTGCGTCGAACTTAAGATATTTGCCGAGAACTCGCTTGACCTCCGGGGCATGTCGCTCCTGAGCAGTAAAAGCGATTCCCTCGATAACAGCTTTTACAGCCTTTAACACCTGATCGCGATGCTGCTTCAGATAGGAACGGTTACTGACCAGGACCTCGTGCTGATATGGGATTCCTATTTCTCCGAGATAGCCAAGATCCTTAAATCCTTCTCGTTTGAGAAACGGAACGAAAGATGGATCGACGACTGTCGCGTCAATCGAGCCAGCCTTCAGTCCCGAGACACGAGTGGTCATCGTCCCGCTCTGAATAAAGGTGATGTTATCCCTCGAAGGATCCATCTTGAAGTGATCGAGCGCAATGGCGGCCGCGGCGTGTGACGAACTCCCGATGCGACTCACGCCGATCTTTTTTCCCTTTAGGTCCTCCATCCCCTTGAGCATCGCCGTTCCTATCAAGCTGTACTCCAGAGAGTTGATCAGCCCCATGATGATAGTCTCTCCGGAACCAGAGGCGTTGGCGATGATGGCGGGCGCTCCCGCGTTATGGGCTATGCCGATCTCGCCGGCAGCCAGCGCCTGCGAGGTAAGACTCCCGCTCTCGATCAAGATGATCTCCGCATTGAGCCCGTACTTCCTAAAAAACCCTTCTTCGTGCGGAATCCAGAGAGAAACCACGCTCGGCGCCAGAGCCGAATAACTAATGGTGATTTTTTCCTGTGCCGAAGTCTGGGTAACGACAGCCCACAGCATAAGCCCAGCAACATTCAGGAAAATGACTTGTCTAATGATCTTCAATCCCGCCGTCGACATTTTTCCTCCCTTACTTCCTTTGTGTGCAAGCGCCATCCGGGCGCGCCAGCAACCGGGTCTTAAGGGGCGGTCTTCGGCTCCGGCGATCTCATAGGGCGATAGCGTCATGAGTCCCTACCTATTTCAATCGCCCTTCCCTTCTCAATTCTTCCTGCGCCTGCTTGAGGATTCTGTCGTTGATAACTTTATCCAGGGTCATTTTTTTATCCACGAGGCCGTTGCGGATGTCTTCATCCAACATGAACTGGATACCGTCCACGGCCACGGAAAGATCCGAAGTAAGACC
>VBLN01000087.1 GCA_005878685.1 Deltaproteobacteria bacterium
GCATTATAGTCTCATTTCTATTTAAATTCTTCTTTATTTTTCATTAGATCCACGCTTTACGTCAAGGTTTTTCTGGATTGTTTTGGCCATCTCGCGGGCCTCGTCATGACCGTTGAGCATCATCTTAAGGGCCTTGACAACCGTTAGGCTTTTGCTGATGTTGAGCAGATGCTCTAACGTAGATTTGATTTGTTCTTGGAGCAGCTCGACGTCTTCGGTAGAGACTTCTTCCACATGATTCTGGAGCTCTTCGTAGAGTCGGGTGATAGTCCCGATCTGCCCGAGAGATTCCGTCTTTTGGTTAATTTCCTCGTACAGGCGGGATATATTATCGGTTAACCTTTGTAGTTCGTCTTTCATAAGTTTATCTACTCTTCCTTTTCGGCTTCTGCCTTGAGTGACTTGAGTTTCTTCTTGGTCGGTTGGATCGTTGTTGTCGTGGTACTTGACGAGGTCAGTGGATTTGGTGGCTCAGCAGAAGTAACCGTTGGCGTATTAGGCGTGCTGCTTTGTACCGTCGGTGCTGGGGTTCGTCGGAAGGCGATAAAAGAGACGGAAATCACAGCAACGATAATCAGCGCAATGATAGCAACTGCGGCTTTCTTGACGTTGTCGTTTCTGTTGGTCGAGTATTTGTCTACTTTGCCGTAAGCCGTCATGAGCTTTTTCAACTTCTTGTCTAAGTCGCCTTCCTTTTTTTGCCAGCTCCGGGTATCGGAGTCGTAAGTGAGATCGGTGTTTGGAGCTAATTGTTGGAGAAGTTGAGATCGGGGTTGGGGAGGCTTGGGGGCAACAACGGTCTCCTTTTTTGTCTCGGCAGAGAGCTTCGTATAGATAGTAAACTCTCCGTAGTCCTTGATGAGATTGTTTAGCAGTTCTTGGTCGAAGGAAATCTCCAACTTGGCTGCTTCCCCTTCTCTTTTGGATGTAGCGGGTGAGGAAATGGGTTCCGTATGCGAGGATGGGATCGTTTCGTTACCGGAGCTGCTTTCCTGTTCATCGGCCTTTGCTTCGATGAGGGAAAATCCCAGTTCAAATTTCTGTTCTCCGAGCTGTTTATCTCCCAGCGTGAACGCATTGGCCGGGGTTGTGGACGGTCTTTCCTTATCTCGCGCGATGTCCAAGTTGGCTTTTGAAGTTTGATCTTCGACGGCGAGTTGATTTTCGGCGAGCAACAGGGCTTTTTCCAGTGGTGTGTCGTGATCTTTCGCGCGATCCTTGTGTTGAGAAGGGGAGGAAGGACCGGCGGAAGAGGGCAACTTACTTTCTTCCTTTGTAATCCTCGACGTGCCAGGGAAAGGAATTAAGTTGCTGGGTGTCTTGGTCCCTTGACCTTGGGGATTTCTCTTCGGGATTTCCTTCCTTTGTTCGACCTTGTTCTCAACCAGTTCGGTTAGAGTCGTCTCCTTGGCCTTAGCCAAGACCTCTTTGAGGATATTGACGCTGGGCAAAGTAGTTTTTGGCGCGCCCTTATTTTCAACGGCCTCATTTAGAATCGTTTCTTTAGTTTTCCCGAGTAGCTGCCTGATTGCCTCGAGGTTCGGTAGACTGATTTGTGGTTCGACTTTGATTTCTACAGATTGAGCTGGATCCGTTTCCTTGACCTTGGCTAAGAAGTGCCTGACCGTGTCAAGGTTTGCTAATCCGTTCTGTAGGGACGAAAGCCGGAGAATGAGGCGTTTGGCTTTCTCATCTGCCTCAACGATGTCATCGAGACTCACCCCCTCAATGTGCTGGCGAAGATCCTGCATCGAATCGAGAACTTCGTAGAGGGACTTGAAAGGAAAAAAATCCAGCGAATTGTCAGCCTTGGATTCTTGACCCTTCTTTGGGGCTGAGAGCATAAGCTTTTAACCTTCCTCAGGAAACAGCTAGGGTGTATTGGATCTTAGCCCCTTAACACGCAAAAACTCTGCCAGGGACGTAGCCCGGGATTTCTTACGGGTTTTCACTAAGTTAGGGCAGCCGGAGAGATGGAAATAGGTAGCTTTCTTACAATTCTGTCCAAAATAAACAAAGTTGTACGCGAAAGCTCCTTCTTATGTACCTCTAGATGCTCTAGCGTTCAGCGCGGAGCTAGAGTCAGAGCCTGGCGCCGTGAGTCAATGGAGGTATGAAATCGGCTCAAGAAGTTTAGGCCCAGTAAGCCGTCAACGCGCGGATCCGGCGAGAAACTTTGCACGGTAACGAGAAGACCATGAACCTCGGCGTTGCCAACTTTGAGGGAATCAAGCCTGGCTAACGGGACAGAGATCGTACCGTTGGCAGTCAGTACGGAGACCCTGGAACCCAATCGTAGCCCAAGTTTTTTCGCTATCGTTGGACTTACAGTGGTGAAGCTGGAACCCGTATCCATGATCATATAGGTCTTCAACGAGCGGTTCAAAACGACGGGAACAACAACGATTGACCCGTTCATTTCAACTGACACGGTAGTACCGTTCTGGATTGGAGTAACGGAGACGGGTGGAGAATCATTCGATAGTGGCGGAGAAGACGGCAGAGAGACGGTCTCCTCCAGAGTTTTGTCGGGCCGATTGCCCTCTCTCAATTCGGAAGACTTCACCCATCCAATTATGCCTTTTCCCGTCTTGACCATGTACCAAGATCCTTTTCCAACAGCATGGGCAAGAGGTATGAGCTTCTCTCCTTGTTCGAGCTTGGCAATGGTGCCGGATTCGTCTCCCTGGAAGGCATATAAGTAGGCTCCTGATTCGCCGACGGTGAGGTTTGGCGGGGACTCACCATCAGCACAAAGTGACGGAAAGAGCAGCGCAAAGAAGAACAGAAGGAGTGGGAGTCTAATTCGTAACAAGGAATTCACACTCAATAGAGTTAAGGGGCGGAATCTTGATCTGTGGAGCCGGAAAATTTAACTATCTTCCGATAGAGGGTGCGTGTGGAGATTCCTAGGAGCTCGGCAGCCTTGGCTTTGTTTCCGTTGGACTCTTTAAGGGCTTGTTCGATGATCTCTCTCTCCGCCTCAGTGATGTTCCGGATGGCCTTGGCGCCGATCTCGTCTCGATGGTTCTTGGCATACTGCTGCAGGTGCATGGGGAGATCACTCAGAGTTAGATATTCATCATCAGAGACCATGACGGCGCTCTCTATGACGTTTTTTAGTTCACGGATGTTGCCGGGCCAGGGATAATCTAGCAGCAGGACCTTAACCGAACTGCTAATTTTCTTGATCGCCTTTTGGGTCTGACGGCAGGTCTGATAGACGAAGTTGGCCACTAGAAGGATGATGTCTTCTTTGCGCTCGCGCAGCGGAGGGAGGATGATTCTGGCGCTGTTAAGACGGTAGTACAGGTCTTTGCGGAAACCGTCCTCGAGGATTGCCTTGTCGAGGTCTTTATTGGTAGCAGCGATGATCCGGACATCGGCGATCTTCGGAGTTGACTCTCCTACCTTGTAAAACTCCCGGCTCTCCAGAAATCTGAGGAGCTTGAGTTGGATTGTAGCTGGTAAGTCGCCGATCTCGTCCAGGAACAAGGATCCTTCTTCAGCCGCTTCGATCAGCCCTCTTTTGTTTTTGTCTGCGCCAGTGAAGGCACCCTTGACGTAGCCGAATAGTTCGCTCTCAACCAGAGTTTCAGGGATAGCAGTCATGTTGCAGGGGACAAAAGGCTTGTCCCTCCTTGAGCTTTGGTTGTGAATGTGGCGGGCCATGATCTCCTTCCCCGTACCCGTCTCTCCGGTGATGAGCACTGTGATGTCGTGCGATGCATAACGGCTTGCCAAATCCAAGACCTCGCGGAACTGACGGATGTCCCCTACAATCAAAGGTTCTTCGGTTTCAGCGACAGCCGATCGGATCTCTGCCGCAGGAAGGGAGCGCTCTAGGAGTTCGGAGAGGCTAGTCGGGAATTGCGGATGGAAGCAGATGATGGCAACGTCCGCTGCAGTGCTTCTTGCCCTCTGAATAAATTTGTCCCATCCGTTTCCCTGGCAAAGGGTGATATCTGCAAAAATAAATTTAAGCTGACCCGAGGGGAACGCCTGGTATGTCTTTTCTGCCTCTTCCCAAGTCCGGCTCAAATGGACCGAAAGGTTGCGTTCCTCCAAGAGCTTTCGTATGGGCGGTAGGGAGGAACCAAGAGAATGAATGAGAAGTGCCCTTGATCTATCCACAGGTCTCGAACCCTATGCGGCCGGTCGGCTCACGACCAAATTTTCTAAAGCGTCCTTTACCAAATCCAGGGTCAAGCACGGGGGACTGTTGTCGAAGTTGCAGGCAGCAATGGCATGCTCGACAATGAATTTCGGATGAAAGCATGCGAGAGGCATTTTCCTCAATGGGTAGAAAGAATTAAGCAGATAGGAGAGGATTTCGTCAGACAGTTCTAATTTATAAAAATGGCAGATCCGCCGGAATATCTCCTTGTAGTCCTCGACACCGGGAGGGTTGATCTGCAATTTATAATGGACGCGGCGGAGAAGCGCTTCATCCATAAGCTGGCCGGGCGGGATATTGGTGCCGAAGATCACTAATTGATCGAAGTGCAAATCAAATTTCTTCCCCGTATGGAGAATCAAGTAGTCTATTTTCCTTTCCAGAGGGTAGATCCACCGGTTCAGGAGGTCTTGTGGGCGAACCAATTGACGTCCAAAATCATCGATAATGAAGATTCCCCCTGTTGCTTTAACTTGGAGCGGGGCTTCATAGTACTTGGAGTTAGGATCGAACTGCAAATCGAGCATCTGCAAAGTCAGCTCCCCTCCTGAAATAATCACCGGTCTGTGGCAGCGAACCCAGCGTGGATCGAACTCCGGCAGCCGGAGATAAATCGAATCGGTGTTAGAATGTTCTAGGATAGGTAGAGAGGAGTTCTCTTGATGCACAGCAGAATCAAAGATCTTGATGATTTGTCCGTCCGCCTCCACACAGTAGGGGATATAAATATTTTGCTTAAAAGTGTGTCCGATGGCCTCGGCGATCGAGGTTTTGCCGTTTCCCGGAGAACCGTAGAAGAGTATCGCCCTGCCGGAGTTGATAGCCGGTCCTAGACGCCTTGAGATCTCTTTGGACAAAACTAAATGGGAAAGGGCCCGTGAAAGGGTCTCGGCATTGATCCTTTCGTGAGTAATGCTCTGTTTCTGCGTTTGGGTCTGATAGTCAGCCAAAGGGACAGGGGCGGGACCAACGTATTGACATTGTCTTAGTCCTTCGCTAGCTCGCTCTCTCCCCGCGCTCGTCAGATTGTGTCTTAAGAGAGTGAAGTTGGCATCGGCTGCGCCTCGCACCTCAATAAGAGCATCCTTCTTTGCGATCTGAAGTAGCTCTTCTATAATCAATCGCCCCAGTTTGGTGTGGTTAGAGATTTCAGGAATTGTTTGATGGCCGGCCACGTACATTGCTTTGAGGACAATGTTGAGAAGGAATTGGGCATCTAGACCTGTCTCTGCTATGGTTTTAGGAATGGGTGGAGCTTCCCCGAGGATTTCCTCAAGCTTTTCACGGGAAATGAAACCAAGCGCCACCAGATTGTCCCCTATGAGACCGCCAACGACTTTCTGTCGCTCGGTGGCCTTCTCGAGCTGCTGCTCGTCGAGAAGATTTTTTGCCATTAATATTTCACCCAGCGGCATAGGCGGTACCTCTTAGGAAAATTATTGTTTTTCTACGATGAAAAGCTTATAGTTCGATAAATTTATGCAAAAGCGACCTCGATTATAGGCAAATTGCGGCTAGTGTCAAGCAACCACGTGTACAAGCGAATAGGAGATGGAGCGAAAATATGAAGATTGTGGTGCGATGCACGCAAGCAGCGGGGCTTTTTGTAGCAGCCTTGTTTCTTGGTTGCGGGGAGTTAGCCAAGAAGGAATCGCCTTTAGGTCTAATCGTTACGCCTCCCTCTTACTACACCACCGTGCGGGCCAGGTATCTAGGGGAGAAATATAAGGAAAATCTTCAGCGACTTGTGGACCGAGTGGTGCAAAATTCGGTTACGGGCAAGTTACAGTTTGCCAACAACATCGCCTCGGTAGGAGGCGTCGGTTTCTTTACGCACTCAGCTACAAAATCCTTTGACGAGAGATATCTTGAAGTCATGCTGGGGGCGCCCGATGTATTTGAGGGAAGTGTGGATTTCAACTCAAAGGTGGATCGGTTGTTCTCCCAATATGGCTCGGAGCTGCTGTCGATTCTCGCTAGCGATTTGGAAATTTACAAAGACAGGGAAGTAGCCGGATATGGTTTGAACTTTTCTTGGCGGAACATCCTGCAGGCGCCTTCGGGTCCAAGGGTCACACTCGAACGGGCGGTTGTCTATGTCACGAAAGGAGACGTTCACAAATTTAGTAGCCGGGAGGTGGGTCAGACTGAACTCTTGGGGGCGGCAGTCATTTTTGCCTTGCAAGAGGAGGGCCCAGCCAGACTAGTGTCTTATTTGCCGCAGGCAGCCAGAGGAGCAGCTCAACCTCCGCCCCAAAGGGAAAGGTCGGAGAAGGGAGCGGAGGCGAAGCCGGACATGAGTCCCAAGATCCAGGAATACGATCTGGCCCCCCAGAAAGAGGAGAAAAAGGGTTTGCCACCTGTCACAAAGGCACCGGCGCGAGACCAGCCTGCGAAGAAGCAGGAGGAAGTGAAGCGGCAAGAAGAAGGATCAAAACGGGCAGAAGAAACAAGGCGCCAGCAAGAGGCTAAGAGGCGAGAAGATGACGCCAAGCGGGCAGAAGAGGCAAAACGGCAAGATGAAGCAAAGCAAAGAGCGGAAGCAAAGCGCGAAGCGGCAGCCAAACCGGCAGAGATAACCAAACAAGAGGAGCTCAGACGTCAAGAAGAAGCAAGGAAGCGAGAAGAGACCGCAAAGAGGCAAGAAGAAGCTGAGCGACAGGAAGAAGCGAAGCGCGTAGAGGCCGCAAGATTGGGTGAGATGGCCAAACAGGAGGAGTTGAAGCGCCGGCAAGAGGCTAAGAAGCGTGAAGAAGAAGCCAAGCGGGCAGAAGAGGCAAAACGACAAGAAGAAGCAAAGCAGCAGACCGAAGCCAGGCGCGCGACCGCGGCCAAATTAGCAGAGATGACCAAACAGGAAGAGCTCAAGCGCCAAGAAGAGGTAAGGAAGCGAGAAGAGGCAGCGAAGCGAGCAGTTGAAGCAAGGCAACAGGAGGAAGGTAAACGGCAAGAAGAGGCAAGGCGCGCCGAGGCAGCCAGGCTGGCGGAGATTGCCCGGCAGGAGGAGCTTAAGCGCCGGGAGCAGGAGAGCAAGCGCGCCGAGGCAGCCAGGAAAAAGGAAGCGGAAGAGTTAGCCTTGAAAGCGAAGGAGGAACCTTTTAAGTCTCCGCTGGCCAAAGATTCCGCGCCACAAACCGGAGTTAAGAGCCCGGCTCAGAAAGAGGCCAAGATTGAAAAACCTGAGACCTCAACCGCAACATTAAAACCATCCCTTCCACCTTCCGCTCCCACCGCGACGCCAAAACAGACGGGGCCAAGTTACGTCGTGCAACTTTCTTTTGTTGGCAAAGAGGAAGCCAAACGTTGGTTTGACCGTCTGCGCCAGCAAGGATATTCCGCGTCCATGAGTGTCACGGGAGAGGGCGAGACCATCCGGCTACGTGTGGGGAATTTCCCTTCCCATGGAGAGGCATCCCGCGTGCTTGGGAAGTTGCGGGAAGAAGAAGGCATCAAAGGAATCGTTATCGAAGCAGCGAACTAAGATCTAGCTCGCCCGGCTTAATTTGTCCTTGAGTGTCTCATTCACTTTTGCCGGGTTGGCTTTTCCACGGGTAACCTTCATGACCTGCCCCACGAGAAAGCCAAATACTTTCTCCTTACCAGCGCGATACTCTGACACCTGCTCAGGGTGAGCGGCCAACACTTGAGCGATAGCGGTTTCAATGCTTTCGAGATCCGAGACCTGTTCCAATCCCTTTTCTTGAATGATCCTGTCCGGAGAACCTCCCCGTTGCAACATCTCCTCAAAAAGAGTCTTGGCAATCTTGCCGCTGATTTTTCCTTCATCAATCATCCGGACCATTCCAGCCAACTGTTCAGGGCTGACGGGCCATGAATGGACGTACAGCTTCTCGTCCAGTTTTCTTTCCTTGATCACGCGGAAGAGATCTCCCATCACCCAGTTGCTGATCGCCTTCGGGTTGAGGTGAATTTTAGCGGATGCCTCAAAGTAATCGGCGACGTCCTTTCGACTTGTTAAGAGCTCGGCGTCGTATAAGGGGAGATTATATTGGGAGACAAATCTCTTTTTCCGCTCCTCCGGCAGCTCCGGTAGGCCCAATCGAATCTCTTCGATCCATTGTTCATCGATGGCGAGGGGTAGCAGATCAGGATCAGGAAAGTAGCGGTAGTCGTGGGCGTATTCCTTGGAGCGCATGGAGCGGGTTACTTCATGCTCCGCGTCCCACAGGCGCGTCTCCTGAGCGAGCCTGCCTCCCTCTGACAGAGTCTGAGTTTGGCGCCGTATTTCATACTGCAGGGCTTTCTCCACCGCCTTAAAAGAATTCATGTTCTTGAGTTCGGTCTTAGTTCCGAGGCTGGCACTTCCCTCCGGCCGCACTGAGATATTGGCGTCGCAGCGAAAGCTCCCTTCTTCCATGTTGCCATCGCAGATCTCCAGATATTGCAAGATGGTTCTAAGACGCTTCAGATAATGAGCAGCCTCTTCCGCGCTTCGCATGTCAGGCTCGCTCACAATCTCTAGCAGCGGGACTCCGGCTCGATTTAGATCCACGAGGCTATAATCGCCTTTCACATCGTGGATGTTTTTCCCGGCGTCCTCCTCCATGTGGATGCGGGTCAGGCGGATCCTCTTTTGAGTTCCGTTTACCTCGATGTCGATATATCCGCCCGTGCACAAGGGAAACTCGTACTGGCTGATTTGATAGCCCTTGGGGAGATCGGGGTAAAAGTAGTTTTTCCTTGCCCAGCGGCTGCAGCGCGCAACCTTGCAATGGGTCGCCAGCCCGGCGCGAATTGCGAACTCCACGACCCTTTTATTCAGGACCGGCAGCACGCCTGGAAAACCCATACAAACCGGGCAGGTGTTCTTGTT
>VBLN01000484.1:0-1182 GCA_005878685.1 Deltaproteobacteria bacterium
CACATCCGGCGGAGCGTAGAATGTGTAGTACCAAGCTTCTTTGACTGCCTTCAACGCAACGGGGTCTTTTTCGAGCAGATTCTGGGCGATCGCCATCGTCTCCTTTTCCAGATCGGCGCGCGGCACCGCTTTGGTGATGAGTCCGATGCGCTCGGCCTCCTTCGCGGTGAACGTCTTGCCGGTCAGGGCATAGAAAAGGCCGTGCTTGGGCTGGAGATGTTCGGTCAGCACGATCGTGACCTCTCCACCGGGGAAGTGGCCGAAATTGACCTCGGATAAACCGAAGGTCGCGTCTTCGGCCGCGATCGCGATATCCGCGGCCGTAACGATGGTGAAGCCGCCGCCAAAGCACCACCCGTTGATCATGGCGATGACCGGCTGCGGCATCGTGCGGATCAGCTCACTGCGCCAGCGCCGGGACAAGTCGCGCACCTCGTCCCGCACGCTCTGCGGCTGCGAGTCCATCTCCAAAAAATACTGCTTCAGATCCTGACCGGCGCAAAAGCTCGGACCTGCGCCTGTCAAAATGATATCCCGTGTTTCTTTATCGTAGCGGAGCTCGTTCAGCGCGGCGTACATGTCGCGATGCAACTGGGGGCTCATCGCGTTGCGCTGCTCGGGACGATTGAACGTAATCGTCGTCAGCCCGTTTTCCTTTTTCACCAAGATAGTCTGATATTCGGCCATAAAAACTCCTCTCTTTATTTTAGATTTTCGATTTTAGATTTTGGATTTTAGACTCCAACTCAAAACTCAACACTCAAAACTCACAATTACTTTCCTTTCCATACCGGCGCGCGCTTCTCAACAAATGCGCGAGGACCCTCCTTGCTATCTTCAGTCGTCGCAACGAGAGCGGATAAATCCGCCTCCAGCCGCAACGCTTGCTCTATGGGAAGCTCGCTGCCTACGTAGATAGCCTCCTTGGTAAAACGGAGAGAAAGCGGCGCGCCTTTCATTATAGAGACAGCCAATTTTTCCCCTGCGGCAAGCAACTCGTCGGCAGGCACAAGCCGATGGACCAGACGGATCCGATAGGCCTCCTTAGCATCGGTCAGTTCTCCTGTGAGACAGATCTCCAAAGCCTTTGCGAGACCGACGATGCGCGCCAAACGCTGTGTGCCTCCCGAACCCGGCATGATCCCGTGACGGACTTCGGGAAGCCCCATCTTGGCATCTTCG
>VBLN01000484.1:1218-3974 GCA_005878685.1 Deltaproteobacteria bacterium
AGGCCGCCGCCAACCGCGTAGCCACGAATCAATGCGATCGTCGGCTTGGTGATGGCGGCGACCGCCAAGGTCTGAGTGTTCATCCCGGGACTGAGCTTTACCTGTCTCCTCTCAATGATCGAAGACGAAGCGTCCTGCGCTCCCTGTGCACTCTGCTTTAAATCCGCTCCTGCAGAGAAAGCCCTTTCTCCCGCTCCTTTGAAGATGACCACCCGTACTTCCTTGTCCTCCTCGGCGAGGCGGCAAGCACTCACTATCTCCCCAGCCATCTGGTGATTGATCGCGTTCATCACCTCAGGCCGATTCAACATAACCCAAGCGATTTGATTCTTCGCCTCGTAAATAATGGTTTGAAAATCCATTTTCCCTCCCTCACGTGAATCAAAATCCGAAATCCGAATCTCGAAATCCGAAACAACCCCAAATTCTAAATTCAAGCTCCAAAATGCGAATGGAACAACCTTTGTTTGGCACTCTTCATTTTTCCTTTTTGTGTCATTCGAATTTGTTTCGAGCTTCGGATTTAGTGCTTCGAATTTGCCCTATTGTTTCGAATTTCGGATTTCGAGCTTTCTCCGTGTTACTCCCAAATCATTAGCGCCCCTTTGCTTTTCGCTCTTGTGCGAGTCTTTCGAGAAACGATAGGTCAAGTAGCTCAGCCGGATTCAGGTTCATGCTAGACAGGCTCTTATCATTAGCAATAACGTTTTCGATCGCTTTAGCCGAGATGATGGGAAGGCCGGGCGTAAGCTGGCTATAGATCCGGCGCGTCTTCTCCAACTCTTCGACAGCATTCGATCTATAATATTCGCCCAGAAACTTGATGATCTTATCTTTGTTTTTTTCGTCGCGATAGAAATCCATCCCGTCCGCCAGCCCGCGCATAAAGTTCATGACCGTTTCTCTGTCGGAACGAATGAAGGAGCGCGTGGTGAGAGGTCCGGCTATGGTGTATTCAAAATCCTCTTTCGAGAAGTCGACGAGTACAGTGTAGCCAGCTTTGCGGGCCAGCAACGTGAAAGGCGGCTGGACGACCGTAGCCTGAATGTGTCCGCTGGTCAGCGCAGCCCATCTTTCTCCTTGACCGCCGACGCCGACGATCACGACATCTTTGTCCGGATTTAGGCCCAACCGCCGAGCGGCAACGCGCGCGATAAAGTCAGTGCTCGCGCCGATCTGACTGACGCCGTCGAGCCGGTTTCCCACCGCGCCGATAAATTGCAGCTCCTTAGCTCCCTGCGCCCAAGCGCTGACTGCCGTGGATGCCCCTTGCAACTGCATCAGAAGATCCCCGGAGAGCGCGGCTTGGATGCCCAACCGGCCTCCCCTGATATATATCGGCTGGACCTTCAACCCATGCTTTTCAAAAGAGCCCGAGCGATGCGCCACCCAGAAGAAGCCAGTGGAACCCCCTAAAGGGTAACCGACGGTCAGTTCTCTGAGCCCGGTGGCCTGAGCAAAGAGAAAACCGGGGACCAGCACCAAAACGTAGCATACGAGTGCCAGCCACTTGGGTCTCTTCATTTTACCCTCCCGTACGATTTTAGATTTCTCAATCCAATCTCGGCAAAGAAGCTCTCAGCTTTCAGCTATCAGCTCTCGTCTCCTTCCCGTTTTTGCTGACCGCTGAACGCTGACGGCTTATAGCTGTTTTTTTCCAATCCAAAATCGGCAATCGAAAATCTAAAATTACTTGATCACTTTGTCCGCCTTTGCCAGCACGTTGGGTGGAATTGTAAGGCCGATCTCCCGTGCGGTGCGGAGGTTAAGGACGAGTTCGAGCCCACTAACCCCCTCGACCGGCAGGTCTTTTGGATTGGTGCCAGTGAGAATCCGCTGGATATACTTCGCCGACAGGCGTCCGGCTTCATGGTAGCTCACACCATAGCTGGCAAGGGCCCCTTTTTTGACGTCGCTTTCGTCCATGAGCACCGTCGGTAACCTCTTGGCCCTCGCCGTGTCGATGATCAATTGAGTCTGGCTTTGCACCATTGCGTCCGACACTTGAAAGTAGGCATCCGCCTCTCCAGCCTTGAGCGCCCCCAGACCCGCCTGGAACTCCTGGACGGAAGCGACGTGCCGTTCGACGAACTGAACTCCCAGGTGCTGCGCCGCTTCCCGCCCCAACCTGGCAGACTCCCTGGCAACCGGGTTGCCTGGATCGTAGAACGTCACAACCCGACGGAGCTTCGGGAGGATATCCTTCAGAATCTCAAGACGCTTGGCTGTGAGGTCTGTCACTAGGAAGTGGACGCCCGTGAGCCTCCCGCCGGGTTTTGCGAAACTGTCCACGAGCCCCATGGCGACGGGGTCGGTCCCAGCGCAGAAAACGATGGGGATATCCGCCGTCGCACGCCTGACCGTTATGGTGACAGAGGTGTTAATTGCGTATAACAGGTTGACTTTCTCTCGTTCAAGATCCCTGGCTGCCTTCTCCACCGCCTTCAGATCGCCTTTTGCATCCCGGATTTCCATGGCGAAGTGTTTCCCTTCTTCAAGCCCCAACTCCTTGAGTCCATCCCGTAGCCCGTCGACCACCTGATACCACGGGCCTCCATGGAGGATAACCCCCACACGATAAAGCTTGGCCTGTCCCGCTTCGGCCATTTCCACACACCCCACGAGCACGAAGAGAATGGCAAGAAGCCCCGCCCATTTTCGATTTTGGATTTTAGATTTTAGATTAGAATTCAAACTCGATTCAAAAAATCGGCTCCAAAATTTCCTATTCATGTACTCGGCTCCTCAATCGAAAA
>VBLN01000092.1 GCA_005878685.1 Deltaproteobacteria bacterium
AACGAGGCGATTGCGAGAAAATTTATCCTAGCTTATGTTGAGGGCATGCAGCGCTATCGAACCGACCGTGCCTTCACGGCAAGAGTTCAGCAGGAATACAGCGGGCTCTCGGATTTGAGCATCGCGGAGGAGACTTATGATCTGGGTCAAGCTGGGATGCCGAAGGTACCCTATCCAGTAGTGCACGGGCTTCGAGCGCTGCTACAGTTCTTGGCCAAGGAATTGCCGGAGGCAAAAAACGCGGATGTAAGTCAGTTTGTGGATGATCGTTTCGTCCGTGAGGCGGAGAAACAAGTAACTATGGCTTCGGCCTGAATAGCTTCAAAGGAGGCGCACTCATGAAAGCACAAGAATGGCGACAGGAGCTGGGAAAATATGTCCGGGAACTTTTCCTTTCACCGGAGATGGAACAATTCTACTCTCTTAAAGTCACACCAGAAAGGGGAAGACTCTACCTCTGCCAGCTTTGCCACTACGTTCGCCAGCGCCGCAACTATTGGCCGCAGGTGGCCGCCAATTGCCCGGAAATGGAAGTGAAGCGCCGGATCATGTCCCATGAATATGAAGAGCTCGTGGAAGACGATTATTCATCCGTGGGCCATCTGGATCTGGTGTTCCGACAGGGGAAAGAATTGAACCTCACTCCGGAAGAGATATTGAACGCGCCCGCCCTTCCTTCTAGTAAAGCTGCGATCTACGGCTGGTGGTGGATTGCGCGCCATCGTTTGTGGCAGGAGGCGCTCTCGGCGTCCACGATCTCCGAATGGATCAACGACGACCGGCTGCTCGGCGACATCGGCGGCGGCAACTGCACTCACCTGGCAAAGAACTGGGAGCGGGATTTGGGATTCAAGCGGGAGCAGATGCCGAATTTCACCGCGCACAGCGTAGCCGACGTGAAGCATTCCGACATGTTCCTCGACGTCCTGGAGCGATTTGTCCCCCGCGGAGCGGAAGAAAGCGTATTGAATACCGCCAGTGAATCGATGGAGCTCCACCGGGTCTTTTTTGGTGGCATGGCGGCTGCCATGACCCGCCTCCCCTGAGGAGAAGAACATGAAGCTCGCGGAATTGGATCAGCATCTGGCGACGAAAAGTCTGGCCGGATTCTGGAAGACGCGCGTGCCGCTTCACTCGCCCGAGACCCCTTATCTTTGGAAATGGGACGATGTGCAGGACGGACTGCTGAAAGCCAAGGATACTATTGGGGTCGAGATGGCCGAGCGGCGCGCCATCCGGCTCATCAACCCCTATGCTCCGACAAACTCGACCTCGCGCACCCTGCAATTTACCTTCTCTATCGTTAACCCCGGAGAGGTAGCGACGACCCACCGGCACAACATGGCGGCCATACGATTCGTGGTTCAAGGCAGCGGCGCTTATACGACGGTGGATGGGGAGCGCTTTCCCATGGAGGAGGGAGATCTGATCCTCACGCCCAATTGGACATGGCATGATCATTTCAATGGCGCCGACAAGCCCATCGTCTGGCTCGACGGTCTGGACGGTCCTCTGATCCAATCGTTTAACGCTCTTTTCTTCGAGATGTATGAGAAGGAGGTGCAGGCCCTCACTCGCAGCGAAGGGGAATCCACACGCAGGCTCGGTTTCGCTCGCTCCCCCAAGACGACCGGGAAAGAGCGCCAGGGAGTTCCATTTCGCTATAGCTGGAAGGAGACCTACGAGGCATTGAAGACCATCGGCGGGACGGAAAACGATCCTTTCGACGGAGTTCTCCTCCGCTACGTGAATCCCGTGACGGGCGGCTTCACGCTCCCCACTATGTCTTGCGAAATACAGGCGCTCAAAGCGGGACTGAAAAGCCGAATGCACCGCCATACGAGCACCGCGCTGTATCATGTATTTCGCGGCCGCGGCCGGACGAAAGTAGGAGAGGGATATCTCGAATGGGAGAAGGGCGACTCGTTTGCCATTCCCCTCTGGCAATGGCACAGCCACGAAAACCTATCGGCAGAAGAGGCGATCCTCTTTTCCATGAACGATCGGCCCGTTTTGGAGGCGCTTGAACTCTATCGCGAGGAGGAACGGAGTTCCACCGCATGAAGCTCCGGGCAAGGCGGCTGGTCATAGGAGCACTGTCTCTAGTTGTATTCTTACCAGCCGACACGCGGGGTCAGAGTCGAAAGTCTACCGAGAAGGTCAGGGTGACGGTTCCGGCGAAGTCGTTAACCTTCCTGCCATTCTATTTCGGTCAGTCAAAGGGCATTTTCAACGAGGAGGCCATCGATCCCGAGCTGATTGTCATGCGACCGCCCCTCGGCATTGTCGCCTTAGAGGCGGGCGACGTCGCCTATTCGGCTGCGCCTGGAGTTGGGATGCGCGCCGCGCTAAAAGGCGCGCAGCTTAGAGTTGTCACTTTTGTGCAGACAAGGCTGAGCTTCAGCCTGCTCGGCCAGCCTGGAATGAATGAAAAGAGGATAAAGAGCGTGGGGGTAAGCGGCATCGGTTCAACAGCCCATTACGCCGCCCTCGCGGTCATGAAGCGGCTCGGCCGCGGAGCTGCTGAAGACAGGGTCGTCTACATAACCACTAACACCACCGCCCAAAGCTATACATCCCTGGTCGGCAAAGTCGTCGATGCCGCTATCCTGACGCCTCCGTACACTTCCATGGCGACCTTAGCGGGCTATGTGGATCTGGGCGATACCTTCGATGTGGGCGACGTGCAAGGCGGGCTGGTGACTACCGCCAGGCGCGTGCAGGAGGAGCGAGCACAGGTTAAGGCTGTTGTCCGGGCGCTTGTGCGCACGCTCGAATATATTTCCAGCCACGAAGATGAGGTGCTCGACTATCTGCAGCGGCAGTTTGGCCTCGACCGCCAGGTCGCAGCCGGCAGTTATGGAGTTATCAAGCGCGTCTTCAGCATGAACGGCGACATCGATGACGGTCTTTTAAAATCAGTGATCGAAAGGATGAAACAGGATAGCAAGATAAGCGAGGAGATCCCGGCCGGCCGCATCGTAGACCTCTCGGTGGTCCGCGAAGTTCAGTCCGACCTGAAGAGTAAGAGGAAGTGAAATGCAGAGTTTCAACCCTTCCGTAGTATCCGACAAAGAGGGCGTCCTCCGACCGTACAAGGATCTGCGCGAATGGCTCGGCATCGTGAAAGAGATGGGGGAGCTTAAGGTCGTCCATGGCGCGGATCCGAATTTGGAGATCGCCGCCATAACCGAGCTGGTTCGATTGGAAAGCCAGGAGAAACCGGCCCTCCTCTTCGATCAGATCAAGGGGTACGCCCCGGGCTACCGAGTTTTGACCGGCATCATCAATACCATCCGACGTCTGGCCCTGATGACCAACATGCCGGTAGAAGAGAATGTCGAGATCTTTGTGCGGCGCTGGAAAGATCGACTGAAAGAGCTTCGCTTGATCCCGCCCCGCTACGTACAGGACGGCCCTATTCTGGAAAACGTTAAAGCGGACGGCGAGATCGACCTGCGCCAATTTCCCACGCCGATCTGGCACGAGCGCGACGGCGGCCACTACATCGGCACCGCGAGTGTTACGATCACGACGGATCCCAGCCGGGATTGGGTTAATTTAGGAACGTATCGCAACATGATCCACGATCGGGACGTCGTCGGGTTCTACGCTTCTCCGGGAAAACATGGTCGGATTCACAGAGAGATGTTTTGGCGCGAAGGAAAGCCCTGTCCTGTGGTTGTGACATTCGGCCAGGACCCGGTGCTCTTCCACGCGGCCTCCAGCTTCGATGTCCCTTCGGGCGCGTCCGAGCTCGATCTTGCGGGCGCGATCAAGGGTGAGCCGATCGAGGTGATACGAGGAGAGGTGACAGGGCTTCCTATTCCGGCGCATGCGGAGATTGCCATCGAAGGTGAATGTCCGGCGGACGGTTGGGTGCAGGAAGGGCCTTTCGGCGAGTTCACCGGCTACTATGCCTCCGGGGCGAGACCGGAGCCGATTATCCGGGTGAAGCGCCTCTATTATCGCAACGATCCGATCATTACCGGCTGCCCGCCCGCGCGGCCCCCAGCGGAATCGACCTTCGCCCGTTCCCCGCTTAAGTCCGCGGCCGTGTGGAACACTCTGGAAAGCACCGGGTTGACCGGCATCCGCGGCGTCTGCATGCATCCGGTGGGCTCGACTTACTTTTTTACTGTTGTCTCGGTCAAACAAGCTTACGCCGGCCATGCCAAGCAAGCCGGAACACTTGCAGCCAGCGTTCGCGGCGCCGGCTACATGGCGCGCTTCGTGATCGTAGTCGACGAGGACATCGATCCCTTTAAACTGGAGGATGTACTTTGGGCCTTGGGCACCCGCTGCCACCCGCACCGGGACATCGATATCCTCAAGCGCACCTGGAGCGGCCCTCTGGATCCGATGATTCCGGCGGGGGAGCCCAGCCTTGCTTCGGTCGCCGTGATCGACGCCACCAAGCCCTGGGAGTGGAAAGAGGACTTTCCGCCCGCTATTACCTTCGATGAAGGCTTCATGCGGGAGACGTGGCAAAAATGGGCCAAGCTTCTCGGTCTGTGACGAATTGTTATCACTCAGATTAACGGAGGTGAACTATGGAGACTAACACGCAACTTGAAGGCATTCTCATCCCCATGCCCACGGCGTTTAAAGAGGACGGCGCCGTGGATGAGAGCGGCGTCGACGCCTTGGTCGACTTTTACATCGCCGCCGGCGTGCAGGGCTTCTTTGCTTTGGGCACCCATGGTCAGGGAATGGTGATGGAGATCGACGAGAGGAAGAGTGTGGCCGAGAGAATGGTCCGCCGGGCGCGGGGGAAAGTTCCCATCGTGTTGCACATCGGGACGGCGAATACCTACTCCTCCATAGAGCTCGCGCGCCATGGAGCCAGCCTCGGCGTGTATGCCCTGGCGGTGGTGCCTCCCTACTATTATCCGCACAACGACTACGAGGTGTTTGCCCACTACAAGGCGATAGCGCAGGCGGTTCCCGGAACGCCGCTTTTCATCTACGACAATACCGAGACCACGCATGTTCACATCACGCCGCCCAAGGTACTCAAGATTCAGGAGGCGATCTCCCCGGCTTGTACGCTCGCCGGCATCAAGGTCTCCTTCCTTCCCTTCGATGGCCTGCTCGGATATCTCTTTACCCTGCCACGGTCCATCGGCGTCTTTCCCGGCGGCATCTTTTCCCTCTACGCCGGCTATTCCCTGGGCGCGCGCGGCGCGATTCATCCCCCTTCCACTCCGTTTCCCGAACTCTGCGTCAAGATGTTCCTCAGCTTGAAAGAAGGAAAGCTTGAGGAGGCGCGAAGAGCGCACGACCAACTCGCCGCTGTGATGCGGGTTGTCGCGCGTTTCATGCCGGAGCACGGGCGAGGTGTCTTCGGCGAGATCATGCGCTTAAGGGGACTTCCGGTGCGACGCTTTCCCCGCTGGGAGTGCGCTCCGTTGAGCAGCCAGGAGCGAGAGGCGCTGAAAAAGGGTCTGGTCGAGGCCGGGGTATCCCTACCCCTACCGTAGTGTCCTCCGTTCTGATAGCCGTTCCGGAAGGAGCGACAGAGGAGGAAGAGAGGCAGCTGTGAGCAAGAGCGAGCCGTTAGATTGGGGCAAAAGATTGAGCCCGAATGAGGCCAGGGCCTACACCGAGGCTATCTGTGAGAAGATGCGGCGCCGCTGGCAGGAGAAGATCTTCAACGGACCGTTCATGCGCGAGCTGCGAGAAGGAAAACTCCCGCTGGAGACCATCCGTCTCTTTTGGCGACACTGGTACAGCTACCCGGTGGAGATCAACAATTTTCATCTCATCATCTACCAGAGACACATGGGCTTTTTCTCGCGCCACCCGGAGCTGCTGGCGCCGTATGTCGGCAAGATCAGCGACGAGCTCGTTAATCCGACCATTCCAGGGCACATCCAGGTGCTGATCCAGCAGGGCGAGGTCTTCGGCGTCAGCCGTGAAGAGATGGTTAACTGCGAGGTCTACGCTGAGTGCCGCGCCCTTACGGAATTCGCCAGAGGATTGGTTTATGAAGGGAGCATGATCGAGTGGTGGGCACGTTCGTTGAATGAAGAGATGTTCGGCCACTGGGCGAAGCAATGGCGGCAAGCGCTGCTGGACAAATACGGATTCAAGGACGCGGACTTGCATTATTTCCGGGTTCACGAAGAGGCGGACCTCGAGGAGCACGAGGGAGGGCTCATGGCCCATGGTCAGGTGGCACAACTCGTCTTTCGAAAACTTCTGGAAGACGGCCTGGTGTGGTCACGCCCGGGATGGGGTCCCGAGTATTGCTGCCTTACCAATGCCGATTATGTTGGCCTATTTCACGATGGAATTTATCGACACGCGAAAGCGGACGGCTTTTGAATGTCCACCCGAAAGGGATCTTGCTAAAGTTTCAGAACGCGCCATCACCTACGCTTCAAAAACCATATTCCTTCCATCTTCTCCTTAGCGTCTCCTCCATTTTTGGAGAGATGGTGGTCCCGAGCGGCGGATAACGGTTGCCGCCGTAATGTTCCTGGGGCTCCAGTTCCCAGTTGATCGTCGCATCGACCAACACCCGCGTCCACTTTCCATGGCCGTACTTCACCGAGTCTCTCTCGTGCACGGGCACGCTGGGGTCCAGCATAGAGCCGGTGGTTCCGGGGAAGAACGAGATGTCACCCATGCCGGCATTGACGCGATAGGCGAGCGCCCACTCAATCGCTTCCCCGTCGAAGATATCGATGTCTTCATCGACGACAATG
>VBLN01000485.1:0-1517 GCA_005878685.1 Deltaproteobacteria bacterium
CGATTTGGCGCCGCTAATAGAAGCACCGACGCCACCGACAACAGTTGTGGTGAGATGTAAGGTTGCACGATGTGCCTGCCCGCTGTGGGTGTCAATTAGGGAAAACCCTAAGAAATGAGTCGAAAACTCCCGATGTGTTACACCGAATAGATTCCTCCTTCGATCATCTTGACGTAATCGGGAACATTGGTGCGCTACTTCTAGGGTCGTCGCCGATGGAGTAGTTGCTCTGCCTCGGCAGTTTTCCGATCCCCGCCGCTCGCGAGCCAGAGGGTTACGAGCCGCTGAAGTCTACGCCCTCGACCTGGAGTGGCCGTAGCCGAGTTCCCGGCTCAAACAATTCTCCTCGAATCAACTTTGCCGCGAAGGGCAAAGGCTCCTGCCTTGGGCAAAATGGTTCTGTCTGCCACGGTGGTGGCATGGCCAACCAAAAATCCGGGAGCGGAGACGGCCCAACAATCCGCGAACTGTACCCCGGCCTCAGCGACGAACAGTTAAAGGAAGCCAAGGAAAACCTCGAAAGATACTTGGAGTTGGCCCTGCGCATCTACGACCGCATTCGCTCTGACCCTGAAGCCTACTCGCAGTTCCGCGCTTTGACAGCTTCGGGGCGCACGGCTACGATAGACGTCGAAAGGTCGAATCCTTCCTAAAACAAACCTTCAAGAAACTATGAAACAATTCTTCGGCTATACCCGTGTATCTACTGCCAAGCAAGGAGAACACGGGGTATCGCTTCAGGAGCAGCACGGTGCCATCGTTCGCTGTGCCCAGCGTAATGCTTTGGAAATCACCGGCTGGTTTGAAGAACGTGAGACCGCAGCCAAACGGGGTCGTCCAGTGTTCAATCAGATGCTCAGGCTGTTGAGAGAAGGGAAGGCTGACGGCGTGATCATCCACAAGATCGACCGCAGCGCCCGGAACCTCAAAGACTGGGCCGACCTCGGCGAACTCATTGACCAAGGCATTGAGGTTCACTTCGCCAATGAGAGCCTCGATCTTCACTCCCGAGGCGGCAGGCTCTCTGCCGACATCCAGGCTGTAGTGGCCGCCGATTACATCCGCAACCTGCGCGAGGAAACTCGCAAAGGCTTTTACGGCCGCATCAAGCAAGGTCTTTACCCGCTGCCGGCCCCCTTGGGTTATCTGGACATGGGCCAAGGAAAATCCAAAGAGCCGGACCCGGCCAAGGCACCTCTGGTGAAGAAAACTTTCGAGTTTTACGGAACCGGCAGGTACGACCTTGATGATCTTGGTGAGGTAGTCCACCGCTTGGGCCTTCGGAATGGAAACGGCGGCAAGGTTACGCGCACCGGACTGTGCGTCCTGCCCAACAACCCCTTCTACATCGGCCTGATCAGGCTCCGGCGAACCGGCGAAACCTTCCTCGGAGCGCACGAGCCGCTCATCCCAAAATCCCTTTTTGATCGCGTCCAGAAGATCCTGGACGGCAGAATCAACACTCGCAGTCAGAAGCATGATTTTCTTTTTCGACGTTTGCTGGCCTGCAAACTTTG
>VBLN01000485.1:1527-2376 GCA_005878685.1 Deltaproteobacteria bacterium
ATACCAGGGGCTGTCCCACGGCGTGCGTGCGGCAGGAAATGATCGAGGGAGAGATTCTGAGATTATTCGGACCGCTCCAGTTCAATGAAGACGAAAAGAAATATTTCGCCCTGAAAGTCGCGCGCCTCAAAGAAGACTGGGGTCACGAGAGAAAGGCTCAAATCCAGGCCATCAACTTGAACCTTAGCCAACTCCAGGATCGCCTCTCGCGCCTCACCGACGCCTACATTGATCGCATGATCGAGAAGGAGATTTTCGAGCAAAGAAAATCGGCGCTGCTTATGGAGAGAAAGGGCCTGGAAGAGAAACTGGCGGCGCTGAGGAACGAAGCAAAGTCTGTCCCGGATCGGCTCGCCGAATTCCTCGAACTCGCAGGAGATGCGTATTTGCAATACAAAGTGGGCTTGGCGGAAGAAAAACGGGATTTGCTCAAAATCGTGACCTCGAACCGGCAGGTGGCGCCGAAAAAGGTAGAATCGACGCTGCTCAGCCGTTCTGTGAAGTCTCAAACGGCTTCCAAAATTCAAACGGTGCCCCGTATCGGGACATACCTCGAACCTGGGACAAGTTGATCCAAAAACTTTGGGATTGGTTCAAGTCAAACCCAACGGCTCCGATTCAGCCCCGCCCAAACCTTTCTTGTAATGATAGCAACAGGAATGAGGACAACAAGACGTGCGGATTTGGCGCACGGGACAAACAACGAGTAGACTTTGGCCGTTTACCTATTCGACCGGAAAAACACCCTCTTCAGGACCCCAACTAAGCTTCACTGATTTCATGCGAGATTTGAGGCGAAGCTCCAAAATCAATGAATCGTCAAAAAAATCCTTTACCAGGACCGGTCGT
>VBLN01000093.1 GCA_005878685.1 Deltaproteobacteria bacterium
GAGAAAAGGTCTATGTAGTACGCCATCGATTGTCTCGCTGTCGGAGTATTCACCGACTGCTGTGGCGCTTATTCTACTCGCGCAAATCGGGGCGTCAAATGAAAAAAAGGCGAAAGGAAGGTAAAAGTCAAAAGGCAAAAATAGCGGAAGAACAAGGATGAAAACTGAAAGCGGAAGGATGAAAGATAAAGGCGGTAGGAAGATAAAGACCTGTTCGTGATCGAGCGGTGGATTACCGGGAAGGGCTCCAGGTTGGAGGATAAATTTTCAAGAGGTAGGCTTTTTCGATTTCCGTCAGAGGGAAATACATTTCTGTGTTCGACCGGAACGCGTCTGGACGGCAGGAGGCCGGCCTGCCGCACATGAGTTTCGTCGGATCGTTGTTGTGCCCGAGCCCGATGGCGTGGCCCAATTCATACGCGATGACGTTGCGCGCAACGTTGGGATAATCGGCATAGATCAAGGGCGATTTCCTATCGCTTTTGATGGCCACGACCACGCGGCCTGCCTTAGTGAAACCGGTGGAAAAGGAGACGAAGTCTCCGTCTGAAAGCACGACGATCAAATCGCCCTTCGTGTTTTTGAGCGTCTCGGGAAACTCGGGAAGGGGACTTCTGCTCAGTACGGCGTCGCTCATTTTCAGGAGAAATGGCGCCGGCGGTATCTCGCTGGCTTGCTCGACCGGCCCCAATTTGAACGCGGTGCCTATTTCGGCAAAGGTCTTGTTCCAGAACTCGACGGCCTCCAGCACCAATGGAATTCTCGAATCGTTCGCCGCGGTCAAGATCGTGATGGAAGGAATCCTGTCCCAGGAACGCTCTCGAGTGGGAAAATGAACGATGCCTGAACTTTCCTGAGCCTGAGTGTCTGCGCAGATCAACCCTGCCAATAGGAGAACTAAGAGCGGTACCCGTGATCGGTAATAACGTGATCGTGGTTCGTGGTCGTGTAAAAATTCCATCCCCAATCACACCCAAGCCTGGCTCCGACCTAATTGATCGCCTATTCTACTCGCGGAAATTGGGGCGTCAACCTAAAAAGGCGTGAGGCGAGAGCCGTGAGGCGTGAGGGGAGAAGGCAACAATAACAGACAATAGGCGAGGAGAACTAATTAGTATGGATCGCCTGTTCATAGGGTCCGATAGCCTTGGGCGCGGCGTCGGTTCTGATTACTTCTCGGTTCATCTGATCTCCTCCTTAGTCTGGAGTCAGTAGAATCCTACAGCCAGATGTCTCAGCTGGCAATTGGAACATGCCGCCTTTCTTCGTCTTGCACAGATCTACGGCATGGCTTTATGATGAAAGTCACTTGGAGCGCTCTAATTTTAGGAAATTGTCGTGACTCTGCGGACGGCTCATAAGATTCTGATTTCAACTGCCGTGGTTTTCTTTTTTGGTTTCGCCTTGTGGGAGCTTCGCAATTATCTTGAAACGGGCAATTCATGGGCTGTGCTGAGCAGCCTTCTTTACCTATCTGTGGCGATTGGTTTTGGCTTATATCTGGGTTCGTTGAAGCGTTGGTTGAAGTAGCTTTCTGGTTTTGCGAAGATCAACCATGGAGCCGACGCCGTTCATCGTCCCTGTCAGCGAAGAGGAAATCCGGCGCGAGCGGCAAAAGGCGAAGGAGCTGCGTTCCAGCCAATGGTGGAAGCGGCGCTGTTCCACGGGTCAATGCTATTATTGTGGCAATAAGGTGGCTCCCCGCTCTTTGACCATGGACCACATCGTGCCGATCATCCGCGGGGGGAAGAGTACCAAGGGGAACGTCGTTCCCGCTTGCAAGGAATGCAATACGAAAAAAAAACATAGCCTGCTTATGGAATGGGAACGTTCTATCAAGGGTTAAAGAATTTTAGATTTTGGATTGTAAGAGCAGCTCTTAGCCGTCAGCGTTCAGCAGTCAGCAAAAACAGGTAGAAGACGAGAGCCGATAGCTGAAAGCTGAGAGATTGGATTAAAAAATCGCGAATCAGGTAAGGAGACTCGGCCATGGAAGAGCTCAAGAAGTTTCTCAAAGGACGGGTCGTCGTCAAAGTGGGTGACATTACAAAGGAGGACGCGGATGCCATTGTCAATGCGGCGAATGGCTCCTTGATGGGTGGAGGAGGCGTGGACGGAGCGATCCATCGCGCCGGCGGGCCCGATATCCTGAAGGAGTGCAAGGAGATTCGAAAAACAAAATATCCGGATGGGTTGCCCACAGGTGAGGCTGTTATAACGACTGCCGGTAAGATGCAGGCGAAGTACGTAATCCACACGGTAGGACCGGTCTATGGCCGCGGCGGAAAAGAAAAGGCGGAGCAACTAGCAGCTTGCTATAAGAATTCCTTGACGCTCGCCAGAGAAAAAAAACTTAAGACCATTGCCTTCCCCGCCATCTCCACCGGTGTTTACGGCTATCCATTAGAGGAGGCGGCCCGGGTTTCGTCTAGGTCTCTCGAAGAATTTCTCAGCAAGGACTCCTCCCTTCACGAGGTCAGGATGGTCTTTTTCAGCCGGTCGGACGCAGAGATATTTTTGAAAAGCCATTCCTTTTCATCTTAGGCAAATCCTATTTCGCGTAGAGTTTCTTGATAAAGCCCGAGTCTTCGAGTTCCTTTATAAAGCGGCTATCCACGAAGTCTTTGCCGTTAACCTGTACGGCCTTCGGATTGGTGGCAGCCAAGTCCTGCAATATGGTCTGATACCCTTCCGCCGGTGCGTAGGGCGCTTCCGGGAAATAGCGCGTGTGCCAATCCCAAGCCTGCTCCAGCGCGTTTCGGTCGTGAAGCCGAGAATATTTCTCCATGATCTTGATGGTCTCTTCCTTGTGGGTCTTAAAAAAGTGAATTCCCTCCACGTACGCTCTCATGTAGCGTCGCACAAGATCGGGTTTCTCCTTGATGAGCTTTGTTGAGGTATATATGCCGTTCTGCGCAAACGGGATCTCCAGCTTGACCATATCCACAACCGTGGGAAACCCGAGCTTCTCGGCGATCGCTTTTCCTGCCTCGGTGACCACGGTAAAGTTTACAATTCCTTTCTGAAGGGCAATCATGCGATCGGTGGAGCCACCGATCACCCGGAGATTGACGTCTCTCGCAGGATCCAGTCCTACTTTCTTCAGTCCGACTCGAAGCGCGAACTCGGCAGTTGTTCCAGCGATGTGGTTCCCGCCGATCTTTCCCTTGAGATCTTCCGGTTTTTTGATGCTGGGCTGCGCGACGAGATAGTAGGGCAAAACGTTGATGTTTCCCGCGATGGCGATCACATCTCCACCAGCGAGGCGCGCGCTCACCAAACCAGGACCGCCGCCCTCTCCGATCGGAATTTCTCCAGCCAGGATCGCCTGAATTCCTCGGACGCTACCGGAAATAAAGACAACCGTGGGGTCGAGTCCTTCCTTCTCGAACAGACGCATATCCTTAGCGACCCAGATCACCGACGACGAGCCGGGGGCGATCGAGATGTAAGAGCTGTTGAACTGGTCCGCGGCAGGGGAGGCTGAAGCAGTGACCAGCAACAGCAGTCCGATGAGCAAAGAGAATCGGAGTTTAAAGCACCCTTCAACGAGTCGTCGATGGTCCATAGCCGATGCTCCCTTCGCCGGCGATTTCGGCAAGCCTATATAGCATTTTTGGCGTCGTGGGGAAATACAATTTCCGTTTAGCTTCCTGCCCGGTTTAAGACCTCAGGATTGAGCAGGTTCACCGGCTTGCCGTCGAGAAAGCTGAGGATGTTGGTCATGGCCATCTCATATCGTTCGCGGAGAATTTCTACCGTCGCATAGCCCCTGTGGGGAAGCAGGACGACGTTATCCAGACGGCGCAAAGGGTGATTCATGGGAAGGGGCTCCTCAGCGTACACGTCGAGTCCCGCACCGGCGATGCGGCCTTGCTCTAGAGCCTCAACCAGGGCTGATTCAGAAACAATCGGACCCCTTGCGGTATTGATCAAGATCGCCTCCCGCTTCATCAACGAAATCTCTTTCTCCCCGATCAATCCTCGGGTCTCCGGTCTCAAAGGGCAGTGCACAGTGACAATGTCCGACTCTTTCAGGAGCGTCTCGAGCGAGACCCTCGTCGCACCGACCTCGCGGGCCCTTTCATCAGTCAGGGTCTTTCCCGTTGCGAGATTCCGAGTTCCAAAGAGCCGGCCGATCTCGGCCACGCGCTTTCCGATCCTGCCGAGACCGACGATGCCCAGCGTCTTGCCCTCGAGGAGCCGGCCCGGTATGGCCGGCCACTGCTCTTCACGCATCTTTCGGTCAATGCGCGGGATCTGTCTCAGGACCGCCAGGATAAGCGCAACGGTCAATTCAACAGTGGAGGTTCCCAAATCCGTTGGGGTAAAGGTGACAATGATGCCGCGCCGGGTGGTTCCGGCAAGATCGAGATGGGCGGTCGTTCTGCCGGTTTGAGAGATCAACTTGAGATCGGGAGCTAATGACAGCTGCTTTTCCCCGAATCGGGACCGCTCCCTCACTAGCAGCAAAACATGGATGCCCCGCAGGGCGGCTCCAAGCTCATCGTCCGTTGCCAGCCTGTGCCTCATGACCGTGACTTCGGCGCGGGCACCGAGCTTTTGGAAGGCTGGGACCTCAGATGCTTGTCCCTCGTAGTCGTCCAGCACTAATACTCGACGAGGATTCGCTTCAACTGACGTCATGTGAGCCTCCTTAACAAAGTCTTTCTCCCTTTTATCTGGTTAATCGATCTCTTTCCAAACCTTCGCAAGGCTATCCCCGTAGACGCTGAGGTCCCACTCGCAGAAGTAGCCGAACGGAGTGAGCCACACCCTGTAGTCCGTTTCTTGAAGGCGCTGAGCCAGGTCGATTAGAAATGACTGGGCCGAAGCTGGAGCTGCAGCCTCTGCGCCAAGGTGAGCAAAAGAGTGCAATACGATGTTCTTGAGGCTTCTCTTATTGGCCAGCCATTTGATGTGCTTTAAGGCTTTCCGAAGGACTGAGACTTTTTTCGTCTCTTTTTCATCGTCCGGCTCGAGTTGGAGAAAAACGACCAAGCTATCTGTGACAGCCTCCTCAACTTCTTGGTCCGGCGCATCCGGGAGACTTTTAGAGTGGGACTTCCAGCGGAAGCGTTTGGCCTGAAAACAAAGAAGCTTCATAAGACGGGTTGATAGCCCTACGGGCCAGGACACATCGGATCAGTAGTAAGCCAAAAAATTCTTAAGCAGTCGCTTTCCGTCATCGGTCAGAATCGACTCAGGATGGAATTGGACGCCTTCCACGGGATGACTCCGGTGGCGCACGCCCATGATCACGCTATCGGCAGTTCTGGCGCTGACGCTGAGATCCTCGGGTAAGCGCTCAGGACTAATCACTAGAGAGTGGTAGCGCATCGCGGGGAAAGGGTTTTTTAATGACTGGTAGATCGTTTTGGAGTCGTGGATGATGTCGGAGAGCTTGCCGTGCATGATGCTGGGCGCGCGCACGATCTCGCCGCCGTAGGTCGCGCCGATGCACTGGTGCCCAAGACAGACCCCAAGGATGGGAGTCTGTGCGCCGAAGTGTCGGATCACGTCGCAGGATATACCAGCTTCTTTAGGCGTGCAGGGTCCGGGGGAGATGACGATCTTCTCGGGCCGGAGCTCCTCGATCTCCTTCAAAGAAATCTTATTGTTCCTGAAGACCCGGACCTCGGCTCCTAGCTCTCCAAGGTAGTGAAAGAGGTTGTAGGTGAAGGAATCGTAGTTATCGATTAAAAGTATCATCTTGTTACGTTGCGTGGTCGCGCTCCTTTCGGTCGCCTATTTTCGCCTCCAGTTTTCCGCCAGTTCTATCGCCTTGAGCATGGCCCGCGCCTTGCTCAGCGTCTCCTGGTATTCCTTCTCCGGATCCGAATCCGCGACGATTCCTGCGCCGGCGTTGATATAAGCCTTTTTCCCCCGCATTAAGATAGTCCGGATGACGATGCAGGTATCGAGATTGCCGTTGAAACTGAAGTAGCCGATCGCTCCGGCGTAAAGACCCCTTTTCTGAGGCTCCAGTTCGCTGATAATCTGCATCGCCCTGATCTTGGGGGCGCCTGATACGGTGCCGGCCGGGAAGCTCGAGACGAAAAGGTCGAAGGGGCTTTTTCCCGCTGCCAATCTTCCTCGGATGTTGGAGACAAGGTGAATCACGTGAGAGTATCGCTCGATCACCATGAGTTCGTTGACTTCGATCGATCCGACTTCGGCGATCCGTCCGACGTCGTTTCGCCCCAAGTCCACGAGCATGATGTGCTCCGCTTTCTCCTTCGGATCGGCCAGAAGATCGGCCTCGAGTTCTCCTTCTTCTTTGGGACTCGATCCCCGCCGGCGCGTGCCGGCAATAGGTCGAAGCTCTATAGTCTTGTCGGTGAGACGAACCATGGTCTCGGGCGATGAGCCAATGACTCTTAGATCTTCGAGCTCCAGATAAAACATGTAGGGCGAGGGGTTGATGAATCGTAGCGCTCGATAGATTTCGAACGGAGACGCTCGGGTTTGGGTTTCCAGTCTCTGACAGAGAACGACCTGGATGATGTCGCCA
>VBLN01000486.1:0-545 GCA_005878685.1 Deltaproteobacteria bacterium
TGGCCTCAATGCCGTAATGCAGGATAGCCAAGGCCTCTTTATAGAGCGAGTTGATATAGAAGAAGCGCGGGTCTGGAGTAACACTAAAGGGACTCTCTCGAAAGCCGAAATAGGAGGTATACATCTCAGATCTCCGAGGGAATTGTAATCTTCTGGCCTATATAGATGTAGTCAGGATTTTTGATAACTTCTCTATTGGCTTCATAAATTCTCGTCCACTTAAACGCCTTTCCGTAGAAACGGTCGGCCAACTGGCTGAGGGTATCACCCACCTTCACGGTGTATTCCACCGCTCGGTCCGGCGTCGTCGATTGTGGCGGGTTAGCTTTGCCTACTTCCGAAGCCTGCTTCAGCTTCTGCCTTGCGCTCAGGCGAGCATCGGCTGGCCTCAGTTTTTCACCCGCGACCACAGTAGGCGTTGCTTTGTACAGACGATCAATAAACCCGGAGCTATCAAGTTCCTTGACGAACGTCAGGTCGACAAACTGTTCAGCCCGGGGCGTCTGATCTCTGGGCTCCTTTCCGCTTAGCTCTTGGAGGATGAC
>VBLN01000486.1:598-2225 GCA_005878685.1 Deltaproteobacteria bacterium
TCCTTTAAAGCTCCGGCATTGTTGGTCTTAAGGTACTTTGCAAGAATCGCTAAAGACTCCTTGCGGTGGGTCTTGTAGTAATGAATTCCTTCTACGTAGGCTTTCATGACGTTGCGTACAAGGTCGGGTTGGGATCTGATCAATGCCCGAGTAGTCGCCATTCCAGTGTGTTGATACTCTAGACCGAGCATCTTAAGATTGGCCAGCACACGAAATCCCATCTTTTTCGCCTGGAGGGTCAGAGGAACCTCTAGCATCACTCCCTGAATCCGTCCGGACTCAAGGGCAGCGAACCGGTCGGGCTGAGTCCCGATCTCTAGAATGCTTACATCCTTGGTTGGAACTAAACCATACTTGTCAAGGGCGTAGCGCGTGGCAAAGTCCGAAGAGCTCCCAACTCGGCTCACCGCCACTGCCTTGCCCTTCAACTGATCGGGTCGCTGGATGTTCTTGTCAACGACAAACTCATAGTTCATGGTGTTAAGAATCCCGGCGATCATCACGACATCCGCGCCCTTCAGATTACTCTGGATAGCACCGGCCCCTGCCATTTGGGCTAAGGCTGCGTCTCCAGATACGAGGGTTTGCGCGGCCCTGCTTCCTCCCTCTACAAGCACGAGCCGCACATCTATGCCATGTCTACGGAAAAACCCCTTCTCGTAGGTCACCCACAAAGGGGCCATGTTCCCCGAAATAGAGCTGTAGGCTATGATGATCTTCTGCAAAGGCCGCTCCGCCATTTTGTCTGCGGCGTTGGCAGTAACTGGAAAGAGGGTCGCCAGCACCCAAAGAGAAATAGCTACCTTAAGCCACCCGTCTCGTTTTCTATATTTGGTACCGTCCGTCGGCGTAAACATAAACCCGCGTAAGCTGGTTGCTCTCAAGCTCGCCTGCGTCCGCTCCGAAGATTGGGCCAGCTCTCCGATTTCACCCCGTGACTCTATTTTCAACTCGTGTCTCCAGATCGTCGGTGCTCATTTTACCCGCCATATCGGCCGGCTGGCGGATCGCCTGAATAATCCCTCGCGCGAGAAAAACAGCGAGGATGACGACGCCGAGAAGCACGATGGTGATCAGTGCGACAATGGGACGAAGGGCGCTGCGGATCTCTGTTTCAACGCCCTCTCCCCATGTACCGATGTGCACCGTTCCCGCTTGCCCCTCAAGGATCGGTGTGCGGGTTTCGTACACTGTCTTGCCACGCAATCTCAATACTCGCCTGTTGACCTGGCTTCGCTCATCCCTAGTCAGAGTTTCTCGAAGTTCTGGTGGAAAGGTCCCCAAGCTATGGGCAACAATCTGTCCCCTACTATCTTCGATGAAGGCGTATGCCGCCCCCTGTAAGCGGGCGTACTTCGTCACCAAGGCATGGAGCTCCAGCGCATTTCTCCCAACGACATGCCCTGCGGCTGCATCACTTAAATTAGTGCCTATGACCAAGGCCCTTTGATCAATCTGGTTCCGCAGCGCCCGGCCCATGAGCTGATTCACAATGGCTAGAAAAAGAAGCGCAAAAACCAACATCACACCCGCAATCGTCCCCATAATCTTCCAATCGAGGCCGATATCCCGCCACGAGAGACTCAGGGGCTTCGTCGTTTCATCGCTTTTTCTTGTTTTTATCAGG
>VBLN01000486.1:2273-2675 GCA_005878685.1 Deltaproteobacteria bacterium
ATATCGTCTCCGGCGGTTAAGGTGTGATATTTGTCCTGCTCAGCTGGTCTCCACGCCTTGGATTGCCAACGAACGCAAACCATTCGTTTTTTAGTCCGGCTTCCCAGGTTTGATTAGCCTCTTCAACGTTTTTCAAACGGTCAATTTCAACCCGATGCAGCAAAAGATCGTGCGAAACCCATTGCTGCGTGATCATGACTTGATACCCTTTGTTGCCTAAGCGTCGGGCGTAGTCATCAGCTCCCGTTAAGCTGGGAAAGGATGCCACAATGAGACGATACGAACCGTCGGGCTGCTTCCGTAGCAATGTCTCCCGCGTTAGGGGAGGCAGCAAGAGCTCCTGTCCTGCAGCCACCCAATGAAGATCCTCGATTTGAGGGTTGAACTCTTTGATGAGGTTCA
>VBLN01000487.1:0-2292 GCA_005878685.1 Deltaproteobacteria bacterium
GTTATTCCAACAAAATAGTCAAGGAGGATGCCATGCCGAAAATACTCAATATTGTTGAAACCGCATACCGAGCGACCATTGAAGAGCAGGACGACACAGTCCTCTGGCTGACACACATGCTAAAGAATGGTGGCGCAGACATTTCTGTTCTGCTTAGAGCCAATGCCGTTAACCATGCCGTAAAAGGACAGGACGCTTCAGGTTTATCTTTTGGAGAGACCAAGATGGCGGACCCGCCCGAAATCGATAAGGACGTGGAGAAGATGATTGAGAAGGGAATACCCGTGTATGTGGTCGACGAAGACGCTAAGGACCGCGGGTTGTCGGATGAAGAGTTGATTAACGGGATCAAAAAGCTCAAGCGCCGAGACTTGCCGGAACTCATCGATCAGCATTATCAAGTCTGGCACTGGTGATTTTCCAGTTAAGGTATCGGAGAGAGATCAAGAGCGGGCGAAGGAGGCAGATATTTTATGGCAAAAGATCCAGTGTGTGGCATGGAAGTGGATGACAAAAAGGCCGCGGGTACTTCAGTGTATCGAGACAAGACCTATTACTTTTGCACCCAGGCGTGTAAGCGAGCCTTCGAAAAGGATCCTGAGAAATATAGCGATCGATAAAATTTTTTTTGGAGGACTTGACACAGCGTCATGAAATATTTTAGTTTGAAAATAGTTCGAAAAACGAAGTAATTTTCAATGCCACGGCGCAAGGCGAGTGAGAAGCTCAGGTTGCTTGATGAGTATATCCAAATATTGCTCAAGCGTTTTTACCTTCGGCCGTCTGCCGACGGAGCTTCGGGAGAACTCAGCAGCAGCGAACTATTCGCCTGCAGTTTTTTAGGAAGAAAGGGAAGATGCACGATGACCGAGCTGTCCAAAGAGTGTAATTTGGCCCTGAGCAGCATGACCGCTGTGGTTGATCGATTGGTTGAGAAAGGCTCCGTCAAGCGCTTTCGTGACGAGGAGGACAGGAGAAAGGTGTTTGTGGAGTTAGATCGAAAAGGAGAGAAGGTCTATCAGGAGCTCCTGGAAGCGGAAATGGAGATAATCATCAGCATGATGGATTCTCTCAAGCCGGAAGAGCAGGACATGCTGCTCCGTACGTTAGGGAAGGCGACAGCTTCAATAGGAAAGTAAAATTTAGACAGCGAATTTTTGGGAGAGCCGCGGAAAGTGGAGGTATAAAAGGTTTATGGCCGCTACAGATCCCGTATGCCACATGACGATTGAAGAAGAGCAAGCTGCTGCAACCTACAGGTATGGGGACAAAAAGTTTTATTTTTGCGCTCAAGGATGCCGTGATCGATTTGCGGAGAATCCGGAGAGATTTCTCAACGGGAAACCCACCGACCGTTCGGAGGATGTTTCGCGCGGGCCCGATACAGCGGCCGCTGATGGAGACTTCAGACGGATCGATCTCCCTATCCGTGGCATGAGCTGCGCGAGCTGTGTCGAGAAGATCGAAACGGGTGTCTCCAGGCTGAAAGGCATTAAAGAAGTCTCGGTCAATTTTGCCGCGGAAAAAGGAACCGTTGTCTATGACCCTTCGCGCATGTCCGTAAGCCGCATACTGAGAGAGATTGAAAACATCGGCTATGGGACGAGAACAGAGGAGATCCTGCGCCTCGTGCGTGGATAAGATTGAAACTCAGCTGCGCGGACTGCTCGGCGTGACTAAAGCGCAAGTGAATTTCGCCGCTGGGAAGGCCACGGTGAATTTTATCCTTTCGATCCACTCACCAGCGGATCTGAGAAAAGCGATCCGGGAGATCGGCTATGAGCCGTTGGAGATCGCGGATACGTCGGCAGCGGCTGACTACGAAAAAGAAGCGAGAGATCGGGAAATCCGGGCGCTGCGCGTAAAAACTTTAGTGGGTGCCGTGCTTAGTATTCCGCTGTTGTTGGGTATGGTTTCCGACTGGTTCCCGGGAATGCCCAAGTGGCTCACCAATCATTTCGCGCAGCTTCTTCTGGCGACGCCCGTTCATCTCTGGGTTGGATGGCAGTTCCATGCCGGGTTCTGGAAGGCTCTCAAGCATAAGACTGCCGATATGAACACGCTGGTCTCTCTTGGGACCAACGCCGGATACATTTACAGCACGGTGGTCACCTTTGCTCCAGGCTTTTTCGTGGGAGAAGGTATTCATGCCGGCGTCTACTTCGAGACAGTAGCGATCCTTCACACCTTGATCATCCTGGGTCGTTTCTTTGAGGCACGGGCGAAGGGGCGGACTTCCGAAGCCATCAAAAAGCTCATGGGATTACAGGCCAAGACTGCCCGCGTAATCCG
>VBLN01000487.1:2320-3787 GCA_005878685.1 Deltaproteobacteria bacterium
GTGGATGGAGTGATAGAGCAGGGCTCTTCAGCGGTAGACGAATCGATGCTGACGGGCGAAAGTCTGCCCGTGGAAAAGCTATCGGGAAGCGAGGTCTACGGCGGTACGCTAAACAAAACCGGCTCCTTTCACTTCAAGGCAACCAAGGTAGGCAAGGATACGGCTTTGGCACAAATCATCAAGCTCGTTGAGGCGGCCCAGGGCTCAAAGCCGCCAATCCAGAGAATCGCCGACAAGATCGCCGGCGTATTCGTTCCCATTGTAATCAGTATTGCCGCTCTCAGCTTTGGAGTTTGGTACTTCTTCGGACCGCAGCCATCGCTCATCTTCGCCCTAGCGAATTTTATGGCGGTCCTTTTGATCGCTTGCCCGTGTGCCATAGGGCTTGCCGCCCCGACGGCGGTCATGGTCGGAATCGGCAAAGGCGCGGAGCATGGCATTCTGTTTCGCGGCGCAGAGGCGCTGGAATTAAGCTCAAAGCTCACTACGGTGGTTCTTGATAAGACCGGCACCTTGACCAAGGGCGAGCCCTCGGTAACCGATGTAGTTACTGCTAACGGTTTCCACCAGGGGAATGTTCTTCACTATGCGGCGTCGGCGGAAAAAGGATCAGAGCATCCTTTAGGCGAGGCAATCGTCAAGAGGGCCAGTGATTCCAGGTCATGGCATAGAAGCGAAGATTGCGGGAAAGGATCTGCTTTTAGGAAATCTCAAGTTGATGCGCGATCGTGAGATTTTACTGGACGGGCTCGATAGCGAGGCGGAGCGGCTTGCAGACGAAGGCAAGACGCCGATGTTCGTAGCCATGGACGGCCGCGCGGCCGGCATCATCGCAGTGGCCGATACCCTAAAGCCGAACTCCAAAGACGCGATAAAGGCCCTGCACGCCTTAGGCTTGGAAGTGGCAATGATCACGGGCGACAACCAGCGCACGGCTCGCGCGATCGCAAAACAGATCGGCATAGATCGTGTGATGGCTGAAGTCCTGCCGCAGGGTAAAGCGGAAGAAGTGAAGCGTCTGCAGGCCGAAAGAAAAGGCGTAGCGATGGTTGGAGACGGGATCAACGATGCGCCTGCGTTGGCTCAAGCCGATGTCGGCATCACCATCGGCACAGGCACCGACGTGGCCATGGACGCCTCAGATATCACGCTTATCAGCGGCGACCTCAGAGGCATCGTCACCTCTATCGCGCTCTCCAAGCGAATGATGCGGACCATGAAGCAAAACTTCTTCTGGGCATTTATCTACAACACAGTTCTCATTCCGGTGGCGGCCGGGATTCTTTATCCGGTGGCCGGGATTCTCATGAGCCCAATTTTCGCCGGTGCTGCCATGGCTTTCAGCTCGGTGTCGGTGGTCTCGAATTCACTGAGGCTCAGGACTTTTCGTCCAAGATCGGCAGCGGTCGTAGATAAGTAGAACGGAGCCCGGTTTGCAAAGCAAAGAAAATCAAATGCGATGGATGA
>VBLN01000095.1:0-2460 GCA_005878685.1 Deltaproteobacteria bacterium
CAATAAGACCGAAAGTCAGTGAGATTCCGACATGCGTTACCGCGCCACCGCTTAAGTCATTGGTGATGATAGCGCCAGTACCGGCAAAGACGACCGCGAAGGTTCCGAAGAGCTCAGCGGTAAATTTTTTCATTGGCCAGCCTGCTCAAGCTGAGGAACGCCGGTTGGCTTGGGAGCTCGTTTGAGTTGGGCGGAAACTTTTGGCGAGCAGCAAAGCTTCACTAAGCGCGATCGATCCATTCGCATTTGTGGGCTACTGTTGAGATAAGCGCGAACACTGTCGATAACTGCTGTCGCGTGCGGATCTGCTGGACTTTCAAGGCGATAGTGCATCCACTTGCCTTCGCGGCGTGCGGCTACGATTCCGGCGCGTCGCAAGTATGCTAAATGGCGAGAAATCTTCGGCTGGCTCATGCCCAAAGCTTCCACTAAGAAACAAACACAGACTTCATCGTCGCCCATCAGGTTTAATAACCTGAGTCTTGTACGGTCAGCCAACGCGCGAAACAGAAGCCCGACATCAAACGTTTTCGGGTTCTTAGCTTTCATAGACCCTTACGTTACCATATTTTTACAGATATGTCTTGACATATGTGATTTACAGTTTATATTCGGCTAAGCGAATGTGAAAGGGAGAGGTCGCTATGGCAAAAGTAAAGCAAAAGATACTGTTCCTTTGCACCGGTAATTCGGCCCGGAGCATCTTTGCCGAGTACCTCATTAAAAAGACCTGCAATGACCGATTCGAAGCCTATAGCGCCGGCAGTCAGCCCAGACCGGCAGTAAATCCGTATACGATTCAGGTCCTGCGTGATTATTACAAGATCGATGCTAGCCAGGCCCACAGCAAGTCATGGGACGAATTCAGAGACGCCAATTTCGATATCATCATTACGGTTTGCGACCGCGCGAAGGAATCCTGCCCTGTTTTCCCCGGGCAGCCGATTGTTGCCCATTGGAGTATCCCTGATCCTGCCGAAGCCGCGGGAACTAACGAGCAAAAGCTTCGCGTGTTTAAAGAAGCCGCGCAGCAAATCCAGCGCCGCATCGAACTCTTGTGCTCATTCCCGATTGAAAAACTTGGCCATCTGTTGACCCAGTCCTCTCAGACACCTGAGACTATAAACTAAAGGAGATCTTTTTTATGAATCACGCAAGAAAAGTTCACATTGCCCTCAATGTCACGGATGTGAATCGCTCGGTAGAGTTTTACCGCACGGCGTTTGGAGTCGAGCCTGTGAAGTGGAAGCCCGGGTATGCAAAGTTCGATATCACAGAGCCTCCGCTCAATCTCACGCTTAATCACCAAGCAAACATAGAAGGCAAGGGCGCGCTTAACCACCTCGGCATAGAAGTTTCAAGCACGGCAGAGGTTCTTGCGGCCAAGCAACGACTCCGCGAAGCAGGCCTCGAGGTAATTGACGAGATGAATGTGGACTGTTGTTTCGCCTTGCAGGATAAAATTTGGATCACTGACCCGGATGGGTACCGCTGGGAGATATTCATGGTCAAGGTTCAAGACACTCAGCCGGACCTTACGGTCCCGCAGGGGCAACACCTACAGGCCTGTTGCAGGCAATAATGTAAAGACTAATGGGTAAAAAAGTGACGAGCTATTTGTTGATTTCGCTAGAACCTGATCACAGCGGCGCCCCAGGCGAAGCCGGCGCCGAAGGCGTTGAGAAGCACAATGTCACCGCGACGAATGCGGCCCTCTCTTCGGGCCTCATCCAAAGCGACCGGGACGGAAGCTGCAGAAGTGTTGCCGTATCGTTCGAGATTGACCATGACCTTAGACATGGGAACATCGAGACGTTCGGCCAGGGCAGTAATGATTCGGAGATTGGCTTGGTGAGGAATGACCAGCGAGACGTCCTCGACGCCGACTCCAGCCTCGTCCAAGGCCTCACGGCTGATTTCCTCCATGGAGCGCACCGCAACTTTGAACACCTCTTTCCCGTTCATCGCAATGGTATGCTCGTTGTTCTTGACGGACTGGAGGGTCGCGGGCTTGAGTGAGCCTCCCGCCGGCACGTAGAGTGTCTTCGCATACGAACCATCCGTGCGCAACCGCGCGCTCAAGATCCCCCGGTCCCCGTCCCTGGAAGAGCCCAAAACAACAGCGCCGGCCCCGTCGCCAAAAAGGATACACGTGGCTCGGTCTTTCCAGTTAAGCAGCCGGCTCAGGGCATCGGACCCAACGACCAGCGCGTTTCCGATCATGCCCGTTTGAATGAAAGAATTGGCTACTGCCAGAGCATTGAGAAATCCGGAGCACGCGGCATTCACGTCAAAGGAAAAAATCTTCCGGGCGCCGAGCATGTCTTCGAGGACGCAGGCGGAGCTGGGAAAAGGATAATCCGGCGTGACGGTCCCCATGATAATAGCATCAAGATCTTTCGCCTCCATACGCGCATCCTTGAGCGCTCGGATAGCGGCACGATAGGCCATGTGCGCGTT
>VBLN01000095.1:2486-4264 GCA_005878685.1 Deltaproteobacteria bacterium
TTCGGTGATCCATTGATCGCTCGTGTCGACGAGTTTTTCCAAGGCGGCATTGGTGATGACTGTTGAGGGAAGCTCGGAGCCGGTGCCGAGGATGACGGTTCTTCGCAGTGATCGGTTCATGCGGCCCTCCTGAAAATCACGCAGGCATTGGTTCCTCCGAAGCCGAAGGAGTTGGAGAGCACCACTTTGATATCGGCCTTGCGCGCCCGGTTGGGGGTGTAGTCGAGATCACACTGAGGATCGGGGGTCTCATAGTTAATGGTGGGAGGAATGATCCCATGATAGATAGCGAGCACTGAAAAAATCCCCTCCACTGCGCCCGCCGCCCCCAGCAGATGGCCGGTCATCGATTTCGTCGAGCTGATCGGGATCTTGTAGGCCCGCTCGCCGAAGACTTTTTTGATCGCCTGCGTCTCATTGATGTCATTGTATTCGGTCGAGGTTCCGTGCGCATTGATGTAATCTATAGCCTTCGCCTGAATCACCGCGTCGTCCAACGCCAGGCTCATGCAGCGCGCCGCCCCCTCACCTTCGGGCGCAGGCGCGGTCATGTGGTAGGCGTCGCCGTTAGCGGCGTAACCGATCACTTCCGCGTAGATCTTGGCCCCTCGCTTCAGGGCCCTCTCGCGCTCCTCCAAGATCAATACGCCGGAGCCTTCCGCCACGACGAAACCGTCCCGATCCTTGTCAAATGGCCGACTGGCCCGCTCTGGCTCATCGTTGCGCGTAGAGAGCGCTTTCATGGAGGCGAAGCCGCCAACGCCAAGGGGCGTGATCGGTGCTTCCGCGCCGCCGGCGATCATCACATCCTGCAGCCCCGCCCGCACGAGATGGAAGGCTTCCCCGATCGCGTGATTTCCTGACGCGCAGGCCGACGTGGGAGTCCAGTTGACGCCTTTGACGCCATGACGGATGGCGATATGGCCCGGGGCCAGGTTGGAAATCACTTTGGGAATGAAGAATGGCGATATCTTGCGCGGGCCGCCATCGAGGTAGGCTCGATGGGCGGATTCGATCGTTTCAATGCCGCACAGGCCCACGCCGATGATCACGCCGGCGCGTGGCGCCTCTGCGGGATCGATTTTGTTTCCGCTGTCCTGCATCGCTATCTCAGCCGCGGCGAGACTATACTGAATAAAGAGATCCATCTTTTTGATCTCTTTGGACTCGATAAAATCCTCGGCCTGAAAATCAGGAACCTCACCGGCGATGCGGGTGGAGAAAGATTCCAAATTGGAGAAGCGGGTAATCGGTCCGATACCGGACCTGCCGGCAATCAATGCCTCCCAGTTTTTCTCCACGCCGATGCCCAATGGAGTCACCAGCCCCATTCCGGTAACGACTACCCTACGTTGTTGAACACCGTTCATTTTCCAGTCCAATTGTTAAGCAGGGACAAAATAAGCCAGATGAACTGAACCGTCAACCCCGGCTTTGCCCTCCTACCAGTACCGTTCTTGAACCTGCAGCACTGTCCGAATGAGAGGTTGGATAGTCTCACCGCCGGCGTTAACTGGCATGGGCCTCTCCCCTACCTTTTTCATCTCTTGAAACACGCAGGCTACTGAGTTCTTTAGGGCCTTCAGATCATATCCTCCTTCGAGCAGGAAGGCTATTTTGCCTCCGGCATGCCTTTCTGCGACATCGAGAAGCATCGAGGCCATCGCCCCAAACCCATTCTCCGTCACGGCCATGCCTGCCAGGGGGTCTCGATCATGCGGGTCGAACCCGGCGGATATCAGAACCCATTCCGGCTGATACTTGTCGGCGACCGGCAC
>VBLN01000095.1:4390-11087 GCA_005878685.1 Deltaproteobacteria bacterium
AGGGATATTGATGGGTCGAAAGGTAAAGGACCGACGGGTCTCGATAGAAGGCATCCTGTGTGCCGTTTCCGTGGTGGACGTCCCAGTCCATGATCAAGATCCGTTTCGCTCCATAGCGGCGTTTCAGATAGTGAGCGGCGATGGCAACCGTATTAAAAAGGCAGAAGCCCATCGCCCGATCTCTCAAGGCATGATGGCCAGGCGGGCGCACTAGAGCAAAGCCGTTGCAGAATTCGGCAGCGGCGATGGAATCCAAAAGCTTTAGCAACCCGCCCACAGCCAATAGTCCGATGGCAAAGGAGTCTCTGCAGGTGACCGTATCTCCATCCAGGGCGTAGCGGTTTCTTTGAGAGGTCGCCTCAAGCAGCTCGATATATTCGCCAGTGTGGCAGAACAGGACCTCCTCTCTTGAAGCTCGCCTAGGAGGCAAGAGCTGGAAATCCCGCGCATCAAGTTCCGCCGTGAGATCGAGGAGGACTTTCAGCCGCTCCGGCCGCTCGGGGTGAAAAGGCCCAGGCTCATGCTTTAAAAAATCACGATCGATGACCACCGCAGAGCGAGCCATTGCTTCTACCTATTACTTAGAAATGATCTGTGCAAAACGACAAATGGAGGGGCGTGGAGCCGCTATTTCTGGATCTGCGCTTTTTTCTGGTCCGCCACCACGACGACAATGAGCTTCTCCGGTTGGAGGTATTTTTTCGCCACGCGCAGCACATCTTCCTGGCTGACGCGCCGGATCAGCTCGGGATACTGTTCCGGATAGCCCAGACCTAAACCATAAAACTCCACTAGGGAAAGAAAATTGGCAACCGCCCTGTTGGTATCGAGCCGGAGCGGAAAGCTGCCGATCAGATAATCTTGGGCGTCCTGAAGCTCTTGGTCCTTGACCTTTTCTTGGCGGATCCGCTGAATCTCTTCCTTGGCGATTCGAATAGCCTCTTGGGCGGTCTCGTTCTTCGTCTGCATGGTCACCGCAAAGGATCCCACATATTTTTCGGCGGAGAAGTGACTGGAGACCGAATAGGCGAGTCCTCTTTCGTTGCGGACCGAATCCATCAGACGGGAGGAAAAACCCCCTCCGCCTAAGATATAGTTCATCACCTGAATCGCGTAATAGTCCGGATCGCTCCGACGCACTCCCCCGTGACCCATTGTGATATTCGCCTGGGTGATGGTTTTGTTAACCCGGATAATATTTGCCGGCCCCGGCGGGGAAACCGGAGGAGAGTCTTTGATGGCCGCTCCTTTTTTCCACGGCCGGAACGCTTGGGTGAGCTTTTGAGCAATTTCCTGGTGTGAAATATCTCCAACCACAGCGAGGATGGTTCGCTCCGGGCGGTAGAAGCGTTCATAAAACTCAAGCAATTGAGCGCGATCGGCTCGCTTGAGCGAATCCTCGCTCCCTTCGACCTGCCGACCATAGGGACTTCGGGGGAAGAGAGCCTCCGAGAATTTGATCTGGGCGACCTGTCCTGGATCTTCGTCTTTGGCCCTGATCGATGCGATGACGGATTGCTTCTGCCTCTCGATCTCTTCCGGGCTGAAAACGGACGCGGTCAATACCTCGGCAAGTAGATTGAGCCCGGTATCCAGATCCTTTTTTAACACCGTCAGGCTTACCGTCGCGACGTCCTGGCCACAAGAAGTGGAGAGGGAGGCGCCGATGAAGTCCAATATCTCGCTGATCTGTAAAGCGGTTTTGTCGCGCGTGCCGTAAGTCAGGAGCCGTGAGGTCAAGTTGGCCAGCCCCTCCCGCCCTTCGGCGTCATAGCGCGATCCCGCTTGTATGAGAAAATGAAGCATCACCATCGGCAGGGCGCGCTGTTCTGATGTGAGAAGAACCACTCCGTTCTCCAGCACCGATCTTTCGGGCGTAAGACGCGTCTCCGAAACCGCCGGGAGAGAGAGCGCGAAAGCGACTGCCAGAACAGCAAAAACAATTTTTTTCACTGGTTTTGTTCCTTGATAGGCATAAGTACCCCGACCGTGCGTTGATCGGGATCCAAATATTTCTTGGCAACCCTTAAAATGTCAGCCGTCGTCACCTTCCTTATCCCTGCGAGATAGCTATCCAAGAGCTGCCATCGAGCCGTAGCTTCGTATTGTCCTGTCCTCATCGCCTGCCCGAATACCGAATCCTGACCGAAAACAAAGGCGGCTTCGATCTGATTCTTGGCCTTCTCCAACTCGCGCTCGTTTACCGGCTCGGACTTCACGCGTTCGAGCAAATCATAAATAGCCTTTTCCACCTCGAGAGGATCCTTTTCCGGCATGACCTGAGCCGTCACGGAGAAAACCGACGGATCCATCGACAATCCGTCGTAATCCGCATCCACGCTTTGGGCTATGCGCTTGTGGTAGACGAGATCCTGATATAACCGTGAGCTGCGTCCGCCAGCAAGTACGACCGAGAGGAGATCGAGGGCAAAGCTATCGGGGCTATTGAGATTGGGTACGTGGTAATCGATCAAGAGGAACGGAAGCTCAGCTTCCTTTTTTAGGATGATTCTCCTTTCACCGCTCTGGGGCGGTTCCTCAATTTTCACCTTCGGCGGCATCGGCCCTCGCGGGACAGGGCCAAAGGCAGCCTTGATTTTCGCCAGGATCTCCTCAGTCGCGAAGTCCCCCACGACGACGATAAACGCATTGTTGGGCGCATAATAAGTCTGGTAGTGTCTGCGTAGATCCTCGCGCGTGAGGCTTTCCACGTCTTGCATCCAGCCGACAACGGGACGGCGGTAAGGATGGACGGTGAAGGCCATGGCCGCGGTCACCTCGGCCAGCGACGAAACCGGGTTGTCTTCGGTCCTGAGTCTTCGCTCCTCCATGATGACCTTCTTTTCCGGCTCAAAATACTTTCCGTTGAGCAGCGCATTGGCCATCCGATCCGCTTCCATATCGATCTCGATCCCGATCTTCTCCCGGCTCATGGTGGCAAAATACACCGTAACGTCCTGCGTCGTAAACGCATTGGAACGACCGCCGTTCTTGGCGATGATGCGAGAATACTCCTCAGGGCCGACCTTGTTCGTTCCCTTGAACATCATGTGCTCCAAGAAGTGTGAGAGGCCGCTCTTGCCATCTTCTTCATTTCTGGAGCCGACCCGATACCATACCTGAAAAGTAACGGCTGGGCTTTTGTGGTCTTCGAGGAGGAGAACCTTGAGGCCGTTATCCAAAACAAATTCTTGAACCCGGGAAGTCTGGGCTAACAGAGGCGCTGAAAGGAGCAGTTGAAACGCAAAAAACGAGAGGCCAAGCAACAATCGCATCTCTATGTCCAATAGATGATGAGTCGCAAAAGTGCAAGAGCGCTAACTCCGATCGCAAGTGAACGGAGGAAGACACTCAGTTGACAGGCCAGCGCCGTCCCAATAGTATGTCCGAAAGAAGAAAGGAGTCTATGCAGGACATCACTGACATGAGGGGGTTCATCCGTTGCCTCGAGGAGATGGAAGAGCTTAAGACGCTTAAGGGAGCGGACTTGAACCTCGAAGTTGGCGCGTTGACCGAACGCGCAGCAGAAAAAGAAGGACCCGCCCTTTTGTTCAGTCACTTCAAGGGCTATCCGGAGAATTTTCGGGTTATCTCGAATGTCTTTAGGACCTGTAAGCGCACGGCGCCGGCGACGGGACTTCCCACAGACCTGAAAGGTGTCGACTTTCTCTATGCTTGGAGAAGGAAACTCGCGGCCTTCAAGCCGGTTCCAGTTGAGCAGATGGAGGGCGGGCCGATTTTTGAAAACCAGATGGCTGAAAACGAAGTCGATCTCTACAAGTTCCCCACGCCGACCTGGCACGAACTCGATGGCGGCCCCTACCTCGGAACCGGGTGTGGAGTCGTGACAAAAGATCCGGAGACAGGAAAGATCAACATCGGCACCTACCGGGTGATGATTCAGAGCAAGGACAAAGTTTCGGTCAAGATGAATATGGGCAAGCACGGTCGGCTCGCCTTCGAGCGCAGCCGCGCTGCCGGCAAGCCTTTGCCGGTAGCGATCACTTTGGGTCAAGGACCGAGCGTTTTTCTCGCAGCGCAGATGCCCTTGCCGCCGGATGTGAACGAGTATGAGTTTGCGGGCTTCCTTCAGGGTTCGCCGGTGCCTGTTGTTCGGGGCGCTGTAACCGGTCTTCCCATACCGGCAAATGCCGAGGTCGTCCTGGAGGGAGAGCTGCCTCCCATGAAGGACGAAGAGATGCCCCGCGAGGGGCCCTTCGGGGAATGGCCGGGTTATTTCACCGATGCGAACGTGGGAGAAACTCCGGTAATGGTGGTCAAACGGGTCTACTACAGAAATGATCCGATCATTTTGGGCGCGCCGCCGCTGAAACCGCCCGCGAGCTACCTTCCTATCCCTCTTGGCGCCGCCACGCTCTGGGAGCAGTTGGAGAAAGCCGGAGTACCGGACGTCAAAGGAGTGTGGGGATTTGTCTATGGCGGGCAGCCTGGGCCTTTCACAGTCATTTCCATCAAACAACGCTATGCGGGCCATTCGAAGCAGGCGCTGCTCGTGGCCGCCGGCGCGCGCGCAGGAGCCTACGGCGGAAAGTTTGTCGTGGTGGTGGACGATGACATCGATATCACGAATCCCAACGACGTGATCTGGGCCATCGCGACGCGATGCTACGTGCGGGAAGGAATCGATCTCGTCAAGAGCGTCTGGGCCTCGGTCTGCGAGCCGGCAATGCCGCCGGAAGAACGATCACCGAAAGGTTATCTCTCCGACCGCGTCTTGATCGACGCCTGCAGACCGTATCGCTGGATGGATGACTTTCCGAAAGTCAATGCCTTCGATAAGGAATTTAAAGACGAGATCGAGCGGAAGTGGAAGATCTAAAGTCGAGGTAAATGGATAACTAAAGTGGACGTTCTGGAAACATTGAGCCTGGCTTTGGGAACGGCGTGGACCTCAAGCATCAATCTCTACGCCACGGTTGCCGCCCTCGGGATCGCAGGCAGGATGGAGATGATCCAACTGCCTCCTGACCTCCAGGTTCTCCAGGACCCTTTGGTGATCGGACTCGCGTGCTTGATGTACGTGATCGAGTTCTTCGCCGACAAAGTGCCTTACATCGACAGCGCCTGGGATTTGCTGCATACATTCATCCGCGTTCCGGCCGGAGCCATCCTCGCCTCACGTTCTATTGGGACCGTCAATCCTGCTCTAGAGTTAGCTGCTCTATTAGCCGGGGGCGGAGTCGCCCTAGCAGCCCACGGCACCAAGGCAACCCTACGATTAGCCATCAATGTCAGCCCCGAGCCCTTCAGCAACTGGTTAGCCAGCATTGGGGAAGACCTGACGGTTCTCGGAAGCATCTGGTTAATCTTCAACCACCCGTTGATCATGCTGATCTTGGTGGGCGGGTTTATAGCCTTAGCGGCCTGGCTGATCCCGAAACTGTTTCGCTTGGCCAAGAATGGATTCCAGATGCTCCGCGCTCGACTGAGGCGCAAAGAGCCGACGGAACCCGTAGCCAAACCGTCCTAGGATTGGCTCTGCAGCTAGCCGCGATCCAGCTTTCCAAGGAGCATAAACAATGACTAGCAGTGACTTTCCTCCAGTGCCGCTCACTCTGGAGGGCTCTTGCATCCTTCATCAGATGTTTCACGTCCGCTGGCCTGCCTGGAAGGAGCGCAGCGAAACCGCGCGGAAAGAAATTGTCGAAGAAGCGGCAGGATCTTTCGGGGCGATGGAGCAAAGCAAGGAAGAACAAAGCGCGCTCTTTTCTGTGCTCGGCCACAAGGCCGATCTCATGATCATCCACTTCCGCCGCATGTTTGAAGCGTTAAACAGCTCAGAGCTGAATCTCACCAATCTGAAGCTGGCCGAGCTCTTGGAGCCGACGACCTCCTATCTCTCTGTCGTGGAGCTGGGGCTATACGAAGCGACCGTCCGTCTTTATGAGACGCTCAAGGAAAAAGGAATTCAGCCCGGCTCTCCCGAATGGAACCAGGCGGTCGATTCGGAGCTTGCCAACCAACGAAAAATAGCCGCGCCCCGGCTTTGGCAGCCGATACCGGCGCGCCGTTACGTTTGCTTTTATCCTATGAATAAACTTCGCGGTGAAATCAAGAACTGGTACCAGGCTCCGATCAAAGATCGGCAGAAGATGATGGCCGAGCATGGCGTCATCGGCAGAAGATACGCCGGGCAGGTCACGCAGATCATCTCAGGATCCATTGGATTCGATGATTGGGAGTGGGGCTTGGACCTTTTTGCCGATGATCCACTCGTCTTCAAAAAGCTCGTCTACGAGATGCGCTTCGACGAAGCGAGTGCCGTCTACGGCCAGTTCGGCTCCTTTTATATGGGAATCCGCTTCCCCGCCGCTAAGCTCGGTAGCTTCCTCGAAGGCAAGGCACCCTTTTAGTCGAAGGGATGGTTCCGGTAACGCGAAAGGTCTCGAGTTTAGGGCCGAGCTTACCACCATGCTCAAGCAGTAAACTTGCCTGGGAACAATTTCTCGATCGAATAGTGCCACTTGATCCGCGATTCACGCCATGCGTCTGCGCAGCGGGATCAACCAGACGGCGAAATGCCCAATTCTTGTTCAGTCTCCTTTCCGCAGCGGACGGACCGTAAGCCGCATTCCCACCGCCGAAGGAGAGCCTCAGGCTTTTCAATTGCGGGCCGCCTTTGGTAAATTGACATAGCATTGCCTTGTCGGATATATTTGCCTCGCTCGTTAGGTGC
>VBLN01000140.1:0-6482 GCA_005878685.1 Deltaproteobacteria bacterium
GTGGAAGGGAACGAGCCGCTAATTTACGCGGAGCATACTGAAGCAATTTTTCAATGTCAAGTTCGAAGATGAAAAACGTCGGGAGATCGAATTCCTCGCGGAGATCGGGGTGAAACTCACCCAGATAGCCCAAAGCGGAGTCATCCAGCCTCAGCCAAGCGGCCTTCCCCGGATGGAGGAGAGGTGGAATGCGTCCGTCTGTCCAGGTGGCCCGCTGTCCCAATCCAAGAACGTCTAGAACTCCTTCAAGCAGTCCTTTGACATCCGCGAAGACCGCCGGTTCTTCCTTCACCCGGAGCCCCTTCCGCTCCCTGTGACCGTAAAGGATAGCAGTCAATTGCTGCCGCTCTTGAGGAAGCTTATCACCGCCCGAACAGAAAACCTTCCCCAGCTCAAAAGCCCAAAAGCTTTTGACTTTTTGAGCCAGATGAGAGCGAAGATTCTGGAGTAATCCGGGAACGAGGCTAAGCCTCATTTCGGCGTTCTCCTGGATGAGCGGGTTGAGAATCGGAACGGGCGCTGCCCGGCCCTCCCACAATCCTGGGAAACGAGAGTTCATGAGATTGGACGTAAAAGGGAGGTTGACAAGTTCGTTCAGTCCCTCGCCAATCAAAAAAGAGCGGATACTTCGCTCCCGAGAGAGTCGGATGTCGGCTTTCGCGCCTTGGGGTCGCACCAAAGGAAGGGTCGAGGGAATCTTCTGATAACCATGAAGCCGCGCCAACTCCTCGACCAGATCGGCCTCGCGGGATAGATCCGGACGGTAGGAGGGTGAAATGATCTTTAGCCCGCTTTTGGAGCGATTCTGAACCCTGAGTCCCAAGGATTTGAGTATCCTTTCTATCTCCGCCCGCTTGATCTCTATCCCTAGAAGCCGTTGGACTTTGGCTTCGCGTAATAAGATCGCCCTCGCTTTGGCCCGCCTCGGATAGTGGTCCATAACCCCCACGACTGGAGTGCCGCTCGCGAACTTGGTCAAGAGGAACACGGCTCGATCCAGGGCGTAGAGCGTCCCCTCCGGATCGACCCCGCGTTCGAAGCGATGGGATGCCTCCGTGTGAAGCCCCAGACGCTTGGTGGTCCGACGGACAGAGAGAGGGTCGAAATGAGCGCTCTCTAGCAACACTGTACGGGTCGCAGCCTGAACTTCTGATTCCATGCCTCCCATGACTCCGGCTAAGGCAACCGGCGTATCGCCATCGCAGATGAGAAGATCCTCCGGAGCGAGATCCCGCTCGACGCCGTCTAAAGTTTTAAACTTCCTGATCTCGCCTGCCGGCCGGACCACGATCTGCCTCGCTGCAAGCCGGTTCAGATCAAAGGCATGAAGCGGCTGCCCAGTTTCCAGCATCACATAGTTCGTGATATCAACCACATTATTGATCGAGCGGATCCCGCAAGCCTCTAAGCGATCGCGCATCCACGAGGGAGAGGAAGCAACGCCAATGTCCTGTACGATCCGGGCGGAATAGCGCGGGCAAAGGCGCGGGTTCACAATCTTCACAGCGACGAGACGTTTGACGCCGCCGTCCAAAGAATGAGGCGCCGCAGGGGGAAACTTGAGGCGTCCCCCCGTAAGAGCCGCGGCCTCACGGGCTAAACCGAGAATTCCCAGGCAGTCGCCGCGGTTCGGCGTGACCGCGACCTCCATCAGGAAGTCCTCGGCCCCTACTTGCCCTGAAGGTAACGGAGCGAGAGACTCGACCTCAAGACCCGCCATGGTGAGCGCTTCAGCGATCTGCTCGGGCGATCTCCTGAGGCTAACGAATTCCTTTACCCAGTTGTAAGTCAATTTCATGAGTCAGGAGCTCTAGCGGAATTGCTTGAGGAAACGAAGGTCATTTTGGAAGAAGAGACGGATATCTTCGATGCCGAATTTCAGCATGGCGATACGCTCCACCCCCATCCCGAAGGCAAACCCGGAAACTTTTTCCGGATCATAGCCGACAAACCGGAAGACTGCGGGATCGATCATTCCGGCCCCAAGGATCTCCAGCCAAGCCGAGCCCTTGCACACGCGACAGAGCTGACCTTCTCCGGTCCTTCCTCGACCGCTGCAAAGCACGCACTGGATATCAATCTCGGCGCTCGGTTCGGTGAAAGGGAAAAAGCTTGGACGAAAACGCACTCCAGCCTTCTCTTCAAAGATCTGGCGCAGAACGTGAGTCAGCACTCCTTTCAGGTCGGAGAAGGAGATGTGGCTGTCCACCATGAACCCTTCAACCTGATGAAACATCGGAGAATGGGTCGCGTCGTCGTCGTGGCGATAGACCGCGCCCGGCACTATGACCTGGAGCGGAGGCTTGCGCCTTTCCATCACGCGGATCTGAACCGGCGAAGTATGAGTCCTGAGAACGTGATCCCCGGAGACGAAAAAAGTATCTTGCATGTCCCGGGCGGGATGATCCTTGGGCATATTGAGAGCCTCGAAATTGTGATAGTCATCTTCGATATCCGGGCCCCGGGCGACCTCAAATCCCATACGCAAGAAGACATCGATGATCTCATCCATCACGAGCATCAGCGGATGGACGCCGCCGCGTTCGGAGCGATTGCCAGGAAGGGTAATGTCGACTCTCTCCTCACGAAGAATCCTCTCCTTTTCTCCCCGCTTCAACGCTTTAAGGCGAGCCTCAATCTCCGCTTCGAAAAAACCTCTCAGTTCGTTAAGCTCCGCTCCTCGCTGAGGGCGCTGCTCGGATGGAATATCCTTGAGTCCTCGGAGCAGAAGCGTGAGCTTGCCCTTACGACCCACGTACTCCACGCGGAGCTGCTCGATCTCCTGATCGGTGGTGCAATGACCGATCCGACCCAGGATCTCTTCCCTGACGGCCTGCAAAGATTCTTCCATGAGGTAAGATGCCGGGAACCTACGCCGTCAGCTCCGGCCCAAAAAGAGATAAGAACCGATTGGCAGAAGCTAGCATCCTTCCGTGATCAAGAATTTTGGATCGGACTCAGGTGGGCTTTGGCAAATTGCGCTATCTGGCTGAAGGCAGGCATGTCGGAGACGGCTATATCTGCAAGGACCTTCCGGTCTAACTCCACGCCACCTTGCTTCAGACCTCTTATCAGCTGATTGTACGACAGGCCACTCAGCCTTGCTGCCGCGCCGATACGAGTGATCCAGAGACCGCGGAATTTTCGCCGTCTAACCCGCCGATCACGGTAGGCAAAGGCAAGGGATCGCTCCACGGTCTCCCGCGCGGAGCGATATAGCCTTCCCCGTCCCCCGACGTACCCTTTGGCGAGTTTGAATATCTTCTTTCTCCGCCTCCGAGACTTACTTCCCCCTTTGGCTCTTGGCACGCTGGAACTCCTTCCTTGTGAGTAGTGCGAGTAACGAGTAAAGAGTTATGAGGGCGAAATACTCCCCATTACTCGAAACTCAAAACTATTACAAATACGGTATCAACTTCCGGATGTTCTTGGCTTCGCCGGGCGAGACCAGGGCTCCCTGTCTCAATCGCCTTTTGCGCTTCTTCCCTTTGCCGGAAAGAAGGTGACCCTTAAAAGCTTTGGCTCTCTTGATCTTGCCGCTCGCAGTGACCCTGAACCGTTTCATCGCGCCACGGCTGCTTTTGATCTTAGGCACTCGTAACTCCTTCTAATTGCAAATTGCAAAGTGCAAAATTTAAAATCTGCAATTTTCATTTTGCATTTTTCACTGGCTTTCCTACTTCGGCACTAAAAGCATCGCCATGCTCCTCCCCTCCAACCTGGGGGCGATGTCGAGCTTGGCAACATCCAACACTTGACCCAAAACACCATCCAGCATCTGTTTCCCAAGTTCGGGATGCGTGATCTCCCGGCCACGGAAGAAGACTGACACTTTCACTCTCTGTCCCCTCTCGATAAAGCGGCGAATGTGACGAACCTTGAAGCTCAAGTCGTGGGAATCGGTCCGCGACCCCAACTTAACCTCCTTGACGGTCACGAACGTTTGCTTTTTCTTTGTCCCTTGGGATTTTTTCCGTTGTTGGTAGCGGTACTTCCCGTAATCCATCATGCGGCATACGGGCGGCTGCGCCTCCGGCGCCACTTCCACTAGATCGATCCCCAGGCTCTCCACCGTCTTGAGGGCTTCATACAGGGACATGATGCCCAGTTGATCTCCCTCAGGACCTATGACCCGAACCTCGCGGGCGCGAATTTGGTGATTGATTCTCGCCTCTTTAGCAGCTATAAACCACCTCTCTTTTTTGCAGGCCCTCAGCCATCAACTCAAAGCTAGCCGCCGCTGCCTGAAAGTTCATTGCCAAGTTCCCGGGCAACCTCCGATTTTAGCGTCTGGACAAAATCCTCCACAGCCATCGCCTTCAGGGTCTCGCCACCCCTCCGTCTAGGGGATACCGTCTGATCCTTCACTTCCCTATCCCCGATCACCACCGCATAGGGAATTTTTGCCAACTGCGCCGCTCGGATCTTATAACTCAGCTTCTCGTTTCGATCATCGAACTCAACACGCCAGCCGCCAACCTTGAGTTTATCAAAAACCTTTTGGCCGTAATCTTTCTGCTGATCTGTTACGGTCATAACCTTTATCTGAACTGGAGACAACCATAATGGGAAATTGCCCGCGTAATGCTCAATGAGAAAGGCCATCATGCGTTCCATCGTGCTGATAACGCCTCGGTGAATCATCACAGGACGCCTGCGCTGGCCGTCCTTGGCAACGTATTCCAGACCAAAGCGCTCGGGTAGATAGAAGTCCAGTTGCACCGTAGAGAGCGTCTCGCTGTGACCAAGCACGTCACGCAACTGTACATCGATCTTCGGGCCGTAGTATGCTGCCTCGCCCTCCGCCTCCTTGTACTGGATACCCACTTCGGCCAAGGCTTGGCGCAGGCAACGCTCCGCGTTATCCCACATCGCATCGTTATCCACAAACTTTCCTTTGTCCTTTGCATCGCGAAGAGAAAGGCGATACCAGAAATCGGTGAAACCAAAATCGCGATAAACCCGCTCGATCAGCCGCAGGACACTAACCGTTTCCGATTGTATCTGCTCAGGCAAGCAGAAAATATGGGCGTCGTTGAGCGTCATCGCTCTCACCCGGGAAAGCCCCGAAAGGACGCCTGACCTCTCGTAGCGGTACATCGTGCCTAATTCAGCAAGGCGCAGCGGCAAGTCTCGGTAGCTTCGGAGCTCATGCTGGTAAATCATCACATGGTGTGGACAGTTCATGGGACGGAGAACCAGCTCCTCTTTATCCTCGAAAACCATCGGAGGGTACATATTGTCTTTAAAATGATCCCAATGCCCAGATCTCTGGTAAAGCTCGACGCGCGCTAGTTGCGGCGTGTAGACATGCTCGTAGCCCAGGCTGCGCTCAAGATCCACAATATAGCGCTCAAGGATCGAGCGAACAATCGCTCCCTTAGGAAGCCATAGAGGAAGTCCCGGACCGATTGTATCCGAGACCATGAAGAGCCCCAGTTCTTTACCCAAACGGCGATGATCTCTCTTCTTGGCTTCTTCCAAAAGCCTGAGATACTCGCGCAGCGCTTCTTCGGTAGGCCAAGAGGTGCCGTAAATCCGCTGCAGCATCTCATTTCTCTCGTCTCCCCTCCAATAGGCGCCGGCCACGCTGATGAGCTTGAAGGCGCGGATAACTCCGGTCGATGGCACATGCGGCCCGCGACAGAGGTCCACCCAGTCCCCCTGCCGATAGAGAGAAACTGTCTCATCCGGGATCTCTTCCAAAATGGCAACCTTATATTCTTCGCCCAGCTTGCGGAACAACTGAATGGCTTTTTGGCGCGGCATCTCCTCCCGAATGACCTTCAGATTCGATCGGGCAAGCTCGCGCATGCGATCTTCGATCTTCTGCAACTCTTCGGGGGTAAACGACGCGTCACGCTTGAAATCGTAATAGAATCCGTCCTCGATCGTCGGCCCGATGGTGACTTGAGTGCCTGGAAAAAGGCTCTGGACCGCCTGGGCCATAAGGTGGGCGGTCGAATGGCGCAGAATGTCCACTCCTTCAGAACTGTCCAACGGAATCCAATCGAGAGTACAGTCCCTGCTCAAAGCCCGTTCCAGATCGACCTGAGTGCCATCGATTTTAGCTGCGATGACGTTGCTATTGACTCCCAGGGAGGCAGCTAGCTCGCCTACCTTGGCGCCAGAGGCAACCTCCGTTACTTTCCCATCTGGGAGTTTGACATGAATGCTTTTCATACTTTATCTATTAGCCTTCAGCAAAAAACTGAAAGCTGAACGCTCACGGCTTCTAAGATGGTAGGCACGGGCGGGATTGAACCGCCGACCTCTTCCGTGTCAAGGAAGCGCTCTCCCACTGAGCTACGTGCCTACAAACATTAAAGGATGAAGGTGGAAGCCGAAGGGATGAACTCCTGCTTCATCCTTCAGCCCTCAGCCATCATCCTTTGACTTTACGCAATCTTCCCTTCAAGGCTGCAAGCCTCCGATTTTCCTATCAATTTTCACCTTGCGTGTCAACTTCACCGAACCGAAGG
>VBLN01000140.1:6547-7492 GCA_005878685.1 Deltaproteobacteria bacterium
GGGTTATGAAGGAAAACCAATACGAAACCAACGGTCAGCAGTTGAAAAAGAGTGCTCAGTTTCCCTATGAAACTCGGCTGAACCTTTGGGCGATCCCCGACAAGGAAGTACAGAATGCCGTAGCCGAAAAGAATGATGATGTCGCGACTCACCACAAGAACAACCAACCAAGCTGGAATAGCCTCGATCATGCCGAGCATGACAAAGGAGCTTATCACAAGCAACTTGTCGGCGGCCGGATCCAGATAGGCCCCTAAGGAGGTCTTCTGGTTCGTCAGCCGGGCTACCGCGCCGTCCAAGGCGTCCGTCAAAGCGCCGATAATAAAGATCACTAGGGCGTCGAGATAAAAATGCGAGGCAAGCAGAATGAGAAAGAAGGGAATCGCCACAATCCGAATCAGCGTCAGAAAATTAGGCAGGTTCAGCATTAGATCGAGCCAATTAAATTAAAGGGAGGGCAGAGAGCCGGAGGGGTGAGAGCCATTCTCTCTCAGCCACTTCCGCATTTGGCCCGCGAGTTTAGGGGTAAGAAGCGCCGTGACATCAATCCCATCCTCCCGATACTCCTCTTTGAGGATGCGGCCCCGCTGGCGCAAAACGGAAAGAAGATATCCTTGAGAAGGAGAGAGAACGAAATAAGCCCGCTCCTTGCCGTGGTCCAGCAGTCTCGCGATCATTGCCAGCAGTTGATCGATTCCCTTGCCGCTCAAGGCCGAGATCGGACAAACGTCGCTGGCCCCACGGTTCAGCAGCCTCCGCGAAGGCGTTGAGGGAAGGAGATCGATCTTGTTGGGCACCATGATACAAGGGGTCTCGCCGGCAACGATATCTCTCAACACCTCTTCGACGACTCGAATTTGCTCCTCATAGAGGGGGCTTGTCATATCGACCAGGTGGAGCAACAGATCCGCGCTCTTGACCTCCTCCAGCGTGCTCTTGAAGGAC
>VBLN01000141.1:0-7385 GCA_005878685.1 Deltaproteobacteria bacterium
CCATTCTCAAGCCCGGCATACGAGGAATCTACCACGTCGGGGACGAGAAGCCGGTTACATTACAGCACTTCCTCGACGAAGCCTGCCGTGCATGGAACTGTCCGCGGCCATTCAGAACGCCGCTATGGACGATCTACGCTGCGGCCTTCTTTTGCGAATTGTTCGGAGCCATCGCGAGAAAACCCTCTCCCCTCACGCGGGATTTCATCACCATCGGCCGAGTCTTACACTGGGGCGACACTCGACGGGCGCGAGAGGAACTTATTCCCCAGCTTCAATACCCGAAGCTCAAGGATGGCCTGTCTACGCTCTGATCACGGAGCGAAAGTGAAGCAAGTCAGTTCTTAAACGCTTCAGCCGAGGGAATGAAAATTAGCCTGTTCGAAAATTTCCCTCATCCATGCCTATTTTCGGATAAATTGGTTCGTATACACTTCGGCGGCTGGGACCTTTGCGGCGACGTCGAAGAACTCATTGGTGATTTTCACCGTTTTTTCCATAACATCAGGTTTCATGTAGCCATATCCTGACGCCAGCGATTCTGGCGGGATGAAGACCTCCTCCACGCCATTCTTAATCTGAACTCGCGTCAGCTCCTTATCCAGCTCAGGTTTGTGCTTCAACAAGATTCCCAGCGCCTCATCCTGGTGGTCGCGAGTATATTTTAATCCCTCCATTGTCGCCTCGACGTAGGCGCGGATCACTTCGGGCCGGCGTTTGATATCCTCTTCCTTGACTATGAGCGCGCTGCCGTAGATGTCGAGACCCACATCCCGTACCCTGTTTAACCGCGGCTAGCTCCGCCACTTCATCATTTGAAGCCCGGAACATGGTAATAAAATCGGCCTTCTTGGCAACCAAAGCCGCCGGCTGAAGCGGCGGCGCGGTCTCATGAATCTTGATCGACTTAAAGTCGAGGCCATTGATCCTTGCAAGCGCAGGCATCAGATACCATTGCGCCTGTCCCGGGCTGATCGCCCAAGATTTCCCCTCGAGATCTTTGAGCGTCTTGATGTTCGTATCCTCGCGCCAGAGAACCGTCACGGCTATATAACCAAGCTGGGCTACAGACACGACGGCTGCCCCTCTGGATCGGCCAACGATGGCGGTTGAAACATTGGCGAAGCCCACGTCAGCCCCTCCCGAAGCGATGGCGCGGATCGTATCAGCTGAGCCCGTCCCGGGTTGGATGGTTACATTGAGTCCCCGCTTTGCATAAAAACCTTTCTCCCAGGCAACAAACCAAGGGGCATGGTTTCCTCCAATGATGAAATCTAGCCGGATGACGATCGGCGTCTCTCCGGCTTTCTCAGCGGCTCTCACGTTGGCCGGAGGAAAACTCAGGCTACCCACTACGCCAAGCACGACCAGTACCGATGCCGCCTTTAGCCGGATCACACACAGCTCAGTAAACTTCATGATCGCCTCCTCTCGTGAATTTCCGCCAGCTTACCTCTCCTTAACCGGACTCGTAAATAATCATCCCCATCGGGGTCGGCTTGAAGCCGTTGCATGGGTTCCGCTCCTGCGGGCAGTTGGAGACCGCCACCAGTAGGTCCATTTCGGCCCTGAGATCATAGAAGTCGCCCGGACGGCTCGTCGGCTCTTTGATCTCCATGGTGCCGTCAGCCTCGACCTCCACGCGCATAAAAGGAACAAAGGCGTTGGGAATTTGCCGTCGATTAAATCCCCAAGGAGCGAGCGCCATGGCGAAGTTATCGCGGCAATTGCGCGTGCCCGGCGCGCCGTAGCGGATGCGGTTTAGCTCCTCGCTGCACATGGGGCCGTAGGAATAGCTTTCTTCGTTGGAGTAACCGCAGATGGTCATCATGGGATTACAGATGACGGAGTAAAGCACGTCTTCCCGTCGCAGCTCGCGCCGCTTGTTCAGTAGCACACTGTTACCCATATTCAGGTGTTCGCTCAGATCGTGCTCGTTAAAGCAAACTATATCCGGCACCTGTTTGCCCTCAATGTCGACGAACCGTAGGATCTGCCTACGACGCATGGTGAAGGCCGAGTATTCCCGCGCCGGGATGGCCCATTCCCTTACAACCTTGCCAGGCACAGGATGCAAGCGCATCGATGGATCGTCAATCATTTTCTCAAACCTCTAACTCCCGTTTTTCCGAGTCTTTAACGACTAGCCCTTCAAACCTTTTTACCAAACCCCGGATTTCGTCAAAACCTTTTTGCCAAAATTTTGGATCGTGAATATCGACGCCTAAGGGCTTGAGCAGCGCCTCGGGGCTATCGGAGCCCCCGGCTTCAAGGAGGGCGAGATATTTGGAGACAAAACTCTTTCCTTGTTCCCGGTACATTCGATAAAGGGCCATGACCAGAAGCTGGCCGAAGACGTAGCTGTAGCAGTAAAAGCGGCTGTGAATGAAATGAGGGATATAGGACCAGCCCCAGTGGTATAGCTCAGGCGTCTCCACCGCATCTCCGTAATACGGCCTGTTCGCTTCCATCCAGATCTCACCGATAAGCTGGGGCGTCAGTCTTCCTGCGGACCGCTTTGAGAATACGGCCTCTTCAAAACGTGTCAGGACATTTTGGCGAAAAACTGTGGCGAAGGCGTCTTCGATTTTTCCGGCGATAAGAGCGATCTGCACCTGCGGATCGGCTTGGCGCTCTACCAGATAATCGAAAACCAGCATCTCGCCAAACACAGATGCGGTCTCAGCGGTCGTAAGCGGGGTATCGTAGTTTAAAAAGCTCTGTTTACGGCTGAGATAACCATGGAGACCATGACCCAGTTCATGGGCCACGGTCATCACGTCTCTCAGGTTGTCGGTATAGTTGCACAGGATATAGGGATGAAGTTGGGGAGAGGGAGAAGCGCAGAAGGCGCCTCCCCGTTTTCCTTTTCGTATCTCCGCGTCGATCCAGTTCTTGGCGAAAAATTCCGAGGCAATTTCCCGAAAAATCGGGCTGAAGGCTTCGAAGGCCTCCATAATCACTTCCTGACCCTGTCGGAATGGAAAGGGCGCGATCTCTTTTCCTACAGGCGCATACTGATCGTATAGCGCGAGACGGGAAAGCTTGAGGAGACGCGCTTTCAGTTGGAAGTAGTCGTGAGCGATTCCGTAGTTGGCTTCAGTCGCCTGCATCATCCTGCTGACCGCCTCAGCATCAATTTCGTTGACTAGATGCCGTTCCATCATCGGATTCGGGTAGCGCCGGAGACGATCCATCGTCAAGTGATCTTGGAGGAGGGTGTCATAGACAAAAGCGGGCACCTGCCCATGATGAGAAAGCCCTTGAAACAGCGTCTCCATAGCCCTTCGCCTGAGTTCTCGGTCAGGTTCATGGAGAAGTGCCAAGATCTCGCTCAGAGTTAGCTCTTCTTTCTTTTCCGCCCTCTCCAGCGAAAAGGTAAGCGCAGACGTGATCTCCGAAAAGAGCCGCCCAAAGGCGTTTCGCCCTGTATTGTCCTTTTCATTAATGATTTTTTCCTCCGGCTCCGAGAGCCTGTGGGGACGAAAACGGCGGAGACTTTTGAGATAGTGACTATATTCCTGAAGAGCCGGATCGCTGATCAATCGATCTGCCGCTTCGTCGTTAAGTTCAAGCCATTCAAGCTCAAAGAAGAGGAGCAGGTTTCTTACCTCGGTCACCCGCTGTTCCACCTTCTGCTCCAGATCCTGGTATTCGGGTCTCAAGGAATCCGCCGCGTAGAGAAGACCAGAATAGCTGGCCCCCCGGCTCAGAGCCTCTTCGATCTCTTCCAATTCCTTAAGCCCCTCTTGCAGTTCTTTCGCAGTCAAGCCTTCGGGTCCAGAGATCTTGCCCCTGAACCGGCGCGAGAAATCCTTCGCTCGATCGCGGCAACTGTTCAGCATCGCTTCAATCCTCGGATCATCGTGAGCAGAGAAGAGGTCGCTCAAATCCCACCGGATGCCTTCAGCACTATTGTTGGCCATAAGAATTCCTTTTGCTTCCTTTCCGTATAACCACTTCCTTTATAACTGAACAAGAGCCTTGCATTGCTTTCAAGTTGCGGCTTTCGAGTTTGAAGTTATATGATGGCTTGGCTCGAGCGAAACTAGAATAGAGAGGAGAACTAAGTGTCTGAGATAGATGAGCTTAAAACGAAGCTGGCCATGGCTTGCCGAATGCTTTTTCTCGCCGAATTGGTCGATTACAGCGGCCATATCAGCGTTCGTATACCCGGCACCGATCGCTTTCTAATTAACGGTCATCCCATAAGCCGCGCGACGGTCACGCCCGATGATATAGTGACCTTTAATGCCGAAGGCAAGCGGCTCGAGGGAAAATGGGACCTTCCCTCCGAGCTGCCCATGCATACCCGTACTTACCGTGCGAGAACAGACGTTCAATGCGTAGCCCACCTCCACAATCGGATGGTCGTGGTGCTAAGCATGGCTGACCGTCAGCTCATTCCAGCCTCCAATCCCGGAGCCCTGTTTGGCCAAGGCCCTATCCCCATATACCAGGATCCCGCCCTGATCCATACGAACGAACAAGGAGATGCGGTGGCCAGGACTTTAGGGGACCGAGAGGCCGCGATCCTACGCGGGCACGGATCTATTGTCGTAGGAGAGTCCATCGAATGGACTTTCGCCGGGTGCATTGACTTGGAGGAGAGCGCCACGCGACTCTGCTTCGCTTCCCTCTTGGGACCTGTCCGTTTTTATACCGATGATGAGGTTAACCGGGTTAGTAAGGGGCGTAGAAAGATGTCGGTCATCCAGAAGGTTTGGGACCACTACATTGCCAAGGCAAGAATAGCCGGACTTACGGAAAATCTTAATTGATTCGATTAGTTAAACATCTCAGCCCTTTGGCGGTGCAGATGAGGAATTCCCCTTGCAATTCCATAGCTTCTGTGCTAAAGACTTTTATTCGTTCTTGATCGAATTAGCTTATGTATGACGATTTCTTAGCAAGAATTCTGGAGCCGGATACCTTCCTACCCTCGCAATTTTACGGGAATAAGGGATTATCCCGTCAACTTGAAGGGGAAAAGAGACTGATGCTCGCAATCCTTAAGGATGCCGTCGAGTGCCTGGAGAAGTATCGCAGGTCGAAGACTCCTATTGGCAGGGAACTTTATCAAAATGCCTTGGCTTGGGTTGAGGATAGAGGCAATGACTGGCTTTTCTCCTTTGGCAACATCTGTGACCTGTTAGGATTCGACCCAGACTATCTAAGAGAATTCCTGTTGAGACGGGAATACAAGGCAGCTAGAGGCAAGATCTATTACTCTGTTGGAAGCGGAAAATAGAGGTCATCTCTTTCTCGCCTTGATAGCCTGGATCTCCTCCTTGATGAGCTGACCCCGGGGAGAGGAGGGTCCAAGCACCTTTAAGGCGCGTTCGAAGTCAGCAATCGCCTTTTCATCCTCGTCCTGCAAGAGATCCGAGCGACCCAAATAGTCATAGGCGTCTCCTAAGCGATTCATCTTGCCGTACACTATCCCCACGCGGCGGAGCGGCTCGCTCCACAGCGGCGCAAGATTAATGGCCGTGAGATAAGCATCGAGCGCCGCCGACAAATTGGACTCTTGCTCGCACAAGTCTCCCAGAAAAAGGTAGTTGAGAGGTTCCTTGGGCTCCACGCTCACTGCCCGTTCGAACGCCTCATGAGCTAACCGATACTCCTTGATCCGCGTGTAAAGCTGACCCAAATCCCGATCAATCCCGGGTGCCTTGGGGTTGAGAGCCTTCGCGCGCTCGAAATTCTCACGTGACTCTGGCCACATCCCTTTGGAAGAATAGGCCATACCAAGGAGCTGCGCCGGCGCGCCATTTTTTGGAGATTGGCTGAGATTTTTTGTCTGCTCAGCGATCACGGCGTCCGCTTCATACCTCTCAAGACGGATAATAGTCTGGATTTTTTTGATCGGGTCTGCTTCCTCCACCAGCGGTCGATTCGGCTTTAGAGATCGAATCAACAGCTCGACATTGGCTACCCGCTCCTGGGATAAAGGGTGATCCATAAGGTAAGGCGGGATGTCGACCGGATTTAGAACCCGTTCTTGATCTAGAACTTTGAGGAAGCTGACCGCGGCTTGAGGATCATAGCCCGCCTCCGCCATATATCTAACCCCCAGCGTATCCGCCTCCATTTCCAACTGACGGGTATAGGCGATTTGACGCTGCACCGCTATGGCTTGCCCCACGGCCCCCGCAGCTTGGGCGCCCGCCCCACCCCGCGCGAGCACTGCCCCGAGAATGCCTAATAAACTGACCGGATCGGGCCCGGACATGCGGGCCATATGCCTGCCTTTTACGTGAATGGTTTCGTGGGCCATGACCGCGGCAAGTTCACCTGTGCTCCGCACGCGGTCCAAAAGCCCGGTATAGATGTAAATAGATCCACCGGGAACTGCGAAGGCATTGAGTTCTGAGTCCTCGACCACAAAATAGCGGTAATCGAACGGCTGCGGTCCCATGACAGAGAGCAGCCTCCGTCCCAACTTGTCTACATACCTTTCAACTTCAAGATTCTTCACGAACTTCAATCTTTTCTTTGCCTCTTTACGAAACTCCCGACTGATTTTTACTTCTTCATCCTCTTGAATAGGTTGGACAAAGGGCACGCGGGAGGGAAGGTAGGAGCCACATCCCGCGAGAAAATAAAGAGCAAATAACAAAGCCCAAACTTTTTTCAGTCGAGTGGTCAAAGTCTAAAAAGGCTCCCAATGGGAACGATTATAGAGAGAGTTCTTCGCATGGGCAACAGAGGTGACTTGACTTCTATGACCGACACCCTATGCTCTTTTGCATCGGAGGCCTGAGGAAACAAAAATGAATGCTCAGTTTCGCGTTCCCACCCAGAAGCTTGCGTGGCGTTGCGATACATCTCTGCTTCCCTTCACCTGCACGGCGGACATGACCCCTTTGGAAGATTTCATCGGTCAGGAAAGGGCCATACGCGCCATCGAGTTTGGTCTGGGAATTAACAAGCCCGGCTTCAATGTATTTGTTACGGGCCTCACAGGAACCGGCAAGACAAGCATTATCAATGCCTTCCTCAAAAAGATTACCGCTCCCAAGGTCCCGCCCGAAGCGGATCCCGCCTTTCCTGAGGACTGGTGCTATGTTTACAACTTCGGGGATCCCGACCGGCCTCAGGTCGTGAATATCCGCCGCGGCTGGGGCAAAGCGCTCAAAGGGGACATGGAGAATCTCATCCAGACTTTACAGCGGGAGGCGAAAAGGACCTTCGAGAGCGAGGAATTTATCCGCCAGCGTCAAGCCGTAACCGAGAAAATGCAGCGGCAGCAACAAGAGACGATGGAGACCTTGATCGAGGAGGCGCGAAGGAAAGGCTTCGCTTTGCGATTTTCTCTTTCCGGCATGGTCATTGTTCTCTTGAGGCAAGGAAAGCCGATGCAAGAGGAAAAATATCTTTCT
>VBLN01000141.1:7395-7903 GCA_005878685.1 Deltaproteobacteria bacterium
GAAGAAAAAAAGGTGCTGGAGGGAACCAGGAACGAGATCGAGCAGAAGGTCGAAGAGGTCCTGCGCGAGGGGAAAAAGCTGGAACAAGAAATTATCTCTAAACTCCAAGCCTTGGACCAGCAAGCCGGGGAGTATTTGGCCCGTATCCCCTTTTTAGAACTCAAAAAGAAATATCAGGACTACCCCAAAGTGCTTAGTTACCTCGATGCAGTCCGAGAGCATATTTTGAAAAACCTCAACCGTTTCAAAGGTACCGATGGCGCTCCGTCCACTGGACCGGCCGCCCTTTTCCAACCGATCGAACCTCAAGCTGATCCTTTTCTTCCGTATCGGGTCAATGTCTTCGTGGACAACAGCGACAGCCTGGGACCACCGATCGTGATCGAGACCAATCCCACCTACCACAATCTCTTTGGCGTGGTTGAGAAGCGCCCGATCCTAGGAGGCTTTGTCACGGATTTCACGATGATCAAGGCGGGCTCGATCAGCCGTGCTCACGGAGGTTACT
>VBLN01000488.1 GCA_005878685.1 Deltaproteobacteria bacterium
GGATGTGGCGACTGGTTCATATCGACGTTGACGACCGGCCCTACGATACGAACTGACCGGCCGAGAAAGGATGGGAGTGAGGGGTCGGCGCCCGTTTGGTGACCCCTGTCTAGCGTTGTGTCTTCCATGGAGATTTGCGCTTCCTTCGTTGTCTATCCTACTACTGCCGGGCGTGGGTTGTACAGACCGTTGAGAAAAGATGAAGACGAAACAATTAATCACCATAGGAAGCGAGCGCCACCTCAGCGCAGCGCTGATCCTGCTCTTCAGTACCGCCCGCGACGGCGATGGCACCCACGACGTTGCCTCCCTCTACGATAGGCAGGGCACCGCCGCCGGGCATGATTCGACCGTTGCTCGAGACGACCAGGCTTTGAAACCATGTCTGCCCGGCGACCCCCGCCAACTCCTTCGTCGGCTGCTGGAAGCTCGCGGCCGTATAGGCTTTGTTCAGGGCGATTTCAACAGTGATGGGACGGGCGCGGTCCATTCGGCCCAGCGCGATCATACGGCCGCTTTGGTCAACAACCACCGCTGTAACGGCGATGTCCAGCTGCGCGGCCTGCGCGTGGGCGCTGCGCACCATCTGAATCGCCTTTTCTCCGGGGATCGCCATCGTGGGTGCTTGCCTAAGAGGTCAAGAACTTGCCGCTGAGGGAGACAAACTCGGAGGCCGCATCCCATTGCGCGAGGTGCTTGCAGCGGTCCAACAGATGCATATTGAGCTGTGGGTATCGCTCCTTGAGGAGCGCGGCCCTCTGAGCGGCGGAGCCGCGATCCTGTTTGCCGTAGATCATCAGCAGCGGCACGGGAAGCTGGTGCAGCCGCTCCCAGATGGGGACGCTCTCTTTGCCGCCGCCTCTCGGCAGCTTGCTCCTCTCCTGAAAAGCCTGAAAGTTTTTTCCTATGCTCATGCCGTGACGCTTCTGTAGTACTTCCTCGGTAATCAATGAGTGGTTGAAGAGGTTGTGCTCCAGCAGCGCTCGGGCATCGGCCAGAGTCGGCTCCGAATTCCCTCCTTCTTCACCTTCGCCTGCGCCTTGCTTGCCGCCTTCGGGCAGTGGCGGAAGCACGCTGCCGGTGGCCAGGATAATGACCTTTGAAATCCTGTCGGAGTGGTCGAAGGCGAGGCCGACGGCCATCGCTCCCGCCTGGGAGTGGCCCACGAGGCTCCCTTTGTTGATTCCTAGGCCGTCCATGAATTGAAGAATGAAGCGGCGGCGGTAAGCGACGGAGTAGTCTTTCGGATTGTCGCTGAGTCCGAAACCCGGCTGGTCAAAGGCGATGGCTCTCAGGCCGTGGCGCGCCAGCGGACCTAGGTTGCGCTCCCAGACGTCGGCAGAGGAGCCCAAAGAGGCGCCATGGAGGAGAATGGCGGCGGGACCGGTTCCCTCCTCGAGATAACGAATCCTCAGCCCATCGAGCTGCACGAATTTCTCGACCATGAGATCCTCCTCAGAAAATTTTTAATCGCTCATTCGCACACGTCAATCAGCACGCCGTCCGGATCCGCCAGTTGAAATTTTCCATAAGGACACTTTTGAAAGAGCCGCAACCTCGCTTCGCCTTCGGGACCCGCCCCCACCGGCTTTGGAGCCCCTTCTTGAACCCCTCGACGCTTTCGACCTTGAAGCCGAGATGTTCGATGGCGGGCCGCTCGATGCCGGAGCCCAGATAGTCGTTGATATTCCACGGCATGATGATGAGAGTTACCTTCCCATCGGTCAGGTAGAAATTGGGATCTCCGGCCGGCTTTTCCTGGGCCTGCAGCTCGAACACCTCCACATAAAACTGCGCCAGCGCCTCGGGCATCACCGTGCGCAGCGCGAAGTGATGGATGCTGCGATCCGTTTTCCATTCGCCGTCCTCATAAACGTCCCGCCTGTTTTCCATTCCTTTCTGCGACAGGTCGAAGACATTGCCGGCCGGATCGTGCGTGCTCAATCCGGCAAAAGGTCTATTTCCAGGACGCTTGAGGACCGTGACAGACGGATATTTTTCTCGGAAGCGACCGAATACCGTTTCCACGTCGTCCACTTCGAATCCGAAATGATCGAAGCCCGCCTGCCGGCCGGCCCTGCGCGGGTTGATGTTCAAGCCGACGTAGCCGTCTCCAACGACCACTGCGTTGGTCGCTCTGGCGCCTCTGGAGGTGCGCATGTGAAAAGCCGCCTCATAGAACTTGCCCATGAGAGCGTAATTCTCGCTGACAATGGCCATATGCTTAATCTGGGCAAACATCGTTAGTCCCCCTTCTTTTGTTTGATCGTATACTTGCGGCCTGGCTTAACCTTTTTATCCCTCAGCGGCTTTTCACGTCAAGCGCTTTTGCAACAGGTCAAGCCAGGGCTGGAACTCCTCGAACCAGCGCTGATCTCTATTCTCTAGAAGATATCGACGTGCCTCTTCAAGCTTAGACCGATCGCGCAAGGATAAAGAGGGCGAGAAACTCTTGTCCTTGGATTTGTTCATCCTTTCGCAAAAGCTCCG
>VBLN01000129.1:0-496 GCA_005878685.1 Deltaproteobacteria bacterium
AAGAAAAATCCTTCTATTCATCCGCCACCTTTACATCCTCGCGCGGCAGCACATTCTTCCCGGCGACATAAGAAAATTGACCAAGGCGATGCTCAGGGTAATGTCGGTAGTGAAGTGACCCCCCTGCTATACGATCTATGCCGAAAGTGAGCATAATCATACCCGCCTTCAACTGCGAGCGCTTCATAGGTGAGGCGATCGACAGCGTGCTGGCTCAGACCTATACTGATTTTGAACTGATAGTTGTGGATGACGGTTCCGAAGATCAAACGGCGCAGAAGGTCAAGCAATACGGAGAGAAACTTACCTATCTCTACCAACCCAACTCCGGACAAGCGAAGGCGCGAAATCTTGGCTACGCTCATTCGAACGGCGAATATCTGGCCTTCTTGGACGCCGACGACCGATGGTATCCGCAAATGTTGGAGGTTGAAGTCCAAGCCCTGGATAGCAACCCACAAATGGGCTTGGTGTACAGCGACGTGGACGTCATTGA